>CAJWYM010000032.1 GCA_913049555.1 uncultured Opitutia bacterium | reverse complement strand
TAAAGTCCAAATTGACGTCGACACTTTTGACTGAATTTAGATTGTAAGATTTTTGTTTTTGGAAGAGCTGAGCTTATAGGATCTCTGGTGTTATTTGTCCGTTAATATCGTACTTTCGGTCATGGTTATGATATGAATGGCTATTTTTTTGGGGTCACAGTTTTGATTTATAAAAGTTTTTTTGTTTTTCGCTTCATTGATTTTTGTTTAAAGTAATTTTGGCTTATTTAGAGGTTTCTAAATTTTTTTAACTAGTTCTTCTTAGTTGCTTTGTTAGGGATTGATTCAATCTCGATACATATTTATTTTGTTATTATGTATGTTTGTCCATTCACCCGTGAGCAATTCCTGTTATTTATGAAAAAGAATGCTGTGGTTGCTGAGATTGGTGTGGCTGAAGCGGTTTTTTCGAAGAGTATCTTGCAACAAACGAATCCTAGAGAACTTCATTTAATCGATCCATGGGAACACCAAGTGCTTGAGGCTTACTCAACAGATCTGAATAATATATCAGATACAGGTCATGAAGCTCGGTATCAAAAAATCGTAAAGGACTTTAAAACTCAGATGGATAACAATCAAGTTTTCCTACATCGTGCATTTTCGACCGATGCAGCATGCTTATTTTCTGAAGGTTACTTTGATTGGGTATACATTGATGCGATGCACACCGAGGAGGCCGTTTTGGAGGATTTAAATGCTTATTGGCCTTTAGTCCGGGAAGATGGATTTATTTTTGGGCATGATTATGCAAACAATCCAGGGGCTGTAAGTCAGAAATTTGGTGTGATCGAGGGGGTTAATAAGTTTGTTCAGGAAAAGGATGCGGTTCTATTTGCAATTACCATGGATGCGTTTCCTTCTTATATTCTCTCCAGAAAAAACAATCCCAATCTTGAGTTGTTGGAGCAGAAGTTAAAATACAGCGCACCTTTTCTTTTTGAAGTGAGGGATTATCCAAAATCTGGTGACTTTCTACAAAAATATTTTAAGATTGAAGATCGGGAAGGATTAGTATTCTCGTTTTAAAATTCAATATTAGGAATCAAAATTACTTAATTTTGCACATCCAAGTCTTTTAATATTAGCAATCTACTTTTTATAATTCCCCCCGATAAAGTTTTCGTTTTTCATCTGCATGGCAAGGTGTTCGATTTGTTTGTCGTATTGGGAGTGTCTTTTATCTAATTGATCTTTGTGCTTTTTCTCGATTTGGGCATGCTCTTCCACGGGAGATTTTTTGAGTTCTTTTTCGAGGTTTCTTTTATAATCTTCTTTGGCCCTTTGTTTGAAGTATTGAAGCTCCTCTCCTCGGGCTTTGTAAACTTCATCAATTGTCAAAGCATCTACTTCCGTGAGATAATCATTCATTGTTTTAGACAATTGAGCGACTTTCTCTGGCATTGTATCGGCAAGATTGTTGGATTCTTGGAGATCGTTCTCTAAATTAAAGAGTCGGATCTCATCCGTGTTAAGATTTTGCATGAGTTTGTAGTTGCCCACTCGGATTGCATTGATGGGTGCTGCAGCATAATAAGGGTAATTGAAAATGAGTCCTGGGGCCGAGCGTTTCACTTTGCCGTCTTTGGGATTGAAAAAAACATCGCGCAGGCTTCCACCGTCTAAACCGGATGGAATAGGTGCTTGACTGCCACTCAAGTCGTGGAAAGTGGATAGGAAATCCCATTGGATAATTGGAGTTGAACAGTATTCTCCTTTTGGAATCCCTGGACCCATGACTACTGTCGGGACTCTTATTCCCCCTTCGTATAGATTTGCTTTTCCACCAGTGAGCAATCCATTGGGTGTGAGTCCACCTCCGTTGTCTGAGGTGAATATGAAGTAGGTGTTGTCAGAAAGTCCTGTATCATCCAGTGCTTTCATAATTTTACCTAAACCGATGTCTGTTTCTTCAACCATGGCTGCATATTGTAATCTCCATGCACAGGTGCGGTATCCTTCAGTCATTTCACTAGGATCTTTGTAATCTTCGTCTCTTAAAAATTTACCACGGGGTAGATTTCGGTATTTCTCAATCATTTCTGGGGAGGCTCCGTGGGGGACATGAACGGAATAATGAGAAACAAACATGAAAAATGGATTCTTATTGCTGGCCTGATCGTTGATAAATTTGACCGCCGTGTCTGTCAAAGAGTAGATTCTTTTGGGGTTGTCTGGAGGTATTGGAACACGATCCTCAAGAGGGGCTATTTTTTCCCATTCACCATGATAATTGCCGTTGTCTGCTACGTCGTAGCAGTCGTCTATGTCGTAACCAATCTCATCTGGCTTTGCAATCGCAATTCCCTTTCCAAAATGAGCAGTTACATAGCCAAGGTCTGCTTGTTTAAGCATTTGAGGAATGGATGTATGCTCCTTAGGAATCGACTCTTTTCTTCCTCTGTTGTGGGCAGCAATGTCATGCACGGTGGTGTATTGCAATTTAGCATTTGTTTTGCCGTAGGTTACACTAATCCTTGATGGGGTACAAGTTGGGGCTGGTGAGTAGGCATTGGAATAGACCACCCCTCTCTGAGCCATTTTTTCAAGTGCGGGGGTTTGATGAAAATCAGACTTGGATTCCACTCCTTTTTTCATCTCCACGGAGGTATCAGCCCAACCCAGATCGTCTATGTACATAATGACAAAATTAGGGGGCTGTTCATTGTTAGATAAAAGTATTTGAAAAGCTAGAAAGAAGACGAGTGATGAGAAAAAGATTCTTTTTAGGAAGAAGTTTGAAAGTAATGTTCGCATTTTTATAACGATTTAAGTGAATGTTAATAAAAGAATTTGACATTGTAGGTTTTATTTAAAATTTTACAATGTTTACAGATGTCATTCTAATATCTTACTACGCCATTTTGTGGATTTTATTTTTTATTTTTTGGAGGAATTCAGTGCGACTTTAAAGGGGATTCCTATGCATTCTTTGATTTTATTTAATTTTAATTATTCAGAAATCTTCTTGTGAGTCTTGACATTTAGATGTCGTAGTTTAACAGTAAAGTTTTCTCTAACCCCTAAGTATATTACTACAAACAAAGATATAGGCTATTATTGCATTCCCGATGAATGTAAGGATTATCATTTGTCGATGGTGCCGGACTATGCATCTCCAATGAGGGAATGTGGTATAAGAGGTTTTGGTTTACATGAAGTAATTCCTCCTTATGAGATTCGTCGACCGAGTGGTATTTTTCCCTGGCACATTGCGTTGATCTCCTTATCCGGTTATGCTGAGTTTGAATGTGATGGTAAAAGGGGAACCATTGAACCCAATCAAATTTGGGTGGGTCCTTCCAACATAGCGCATCATTATTATGCTAAAGGAAATTGGAAGTTTGTTTCTGTGGCTTTGCACGAAACCAATACCTTCGCTCATTTAGAGGGTAAATTATTGCATCGTGATTTGATGTACAATAGCAAGTCTCTTTACTTGGCAGCTCAAGCCTACATGAGTGAATCGGGTGGGTATGACAGTGCAAATTCTAAAGTCCCGCAAGGGCTTTCTGTATTTCTTGCGGACAATATTCTTCGCGAACTTGTGACAGATAGTGATAAAGGGCACAGCCGAATTAGAATTCGTCTAGATCAATTGTGGGAAGAGGTGAATGCTAATCCGGGTGCGGATTGGCGTTTAGAAAATTTAGCAAAAAGAATGCATGTTTCTGTCCGCCACTTCCAAAGGATGATTCGAGAAAATTATGGACTCACTACAGAGGCAATGTTGATGCGGATTCGAATGGAGAACGCTCGAGAGTTGATAAGCTTTACAGATTTTACCCTATCCATGGTTTCTGACCGAATTGGATATCAATGTGTTTATTCGTTTTCGAAGGCGTTTAAGCGCTACTTTTCTATTCCACCGGGGGCTTACAGGAAGTCTGTTATAGACGGTGTTCGGAAAAGTTAGCGTAATTTGACAGTTTCCTGACGTTGAGAGCCATTGTTGAAAACGCTTACCTCTAGTAAAATACATTCCAATGAAGGTTAAACAAATGAACATTGCAAATACTCTTGCGAGTCTAACGCACAACTTTTTGAAGGTACTATTATTTTTTATAGTGTCTTTCAGTTTGCGAGCAGAGGATTCGGTTGTAATTAAAACGACTGATTTTGCGCCGAGTCCTGATGGAGCTTTTAATATTTCTGGCAAAGCAGATATGGCCGTTTATCAAGCTTTTCGTGATAAATATCCAAATATTTACCCTGAGGGCAATGCGCTTTCCCTTCAACTTGAAGGTCCAGCGGGTGAGGCCCCTCTCTTGATGTCTATTGCTGGTAAAACGGCTCCTGATGTGATCCACGTTAATACGAGGCAGTCTGGGAGTTATATAGGTCGTAATTTTTTGGTTCCTTTGGATGATTACATCAATTCTGAGATTACGGCTTCAGAAGCGAAAACTCTTGGAACTTATGATCCTGATATCATGTATCTGGATGAATTGAAGAGGAGAGTTCGTCCACAACTTTGGGATGCTGTATCGCGAGTGGATTCTGAGGGAAAACGTCATTTTTATTTCTTACCTTTTAATTATTTTGTCAGGGTGTTGGCTTACAATAAAACGGTGTTTGCCGAGGCTGGTTTAGATCCTGACAGCACCTACCCTAAAACTTGGGATGAATTATTAAAGGTTTCTCGCGCTATACAAGATCCTGAAGTTGGACGCTATGGTATTATCTTGGGAAAAGAGGGAGGGGCTGGATGGACCTCTTTACCCTTCTTTTACTCCATGAATTCACAGGTGGTTGAAAGACAAAAAGAAACCGGTAAGTGGCTTGCCAAGTTCAACGATGCGGGGGGAATTGAAGCTGCAGATTTTTATTGCAACTTAGTCGATGGTCCTTGGGTCGGTAAAGGGGGCAAAAAGAGATATGGAGTGGGGGTAAGCAATGATGGTTGGTCGATTTGGGAAAAGGGTCGAATTGGAATGGCCTTGCTCTACATTAATGACACACTTATCAACCAAGATTCTTTGATTTCTAGTATGAACCCTGAGGAATTGGGAATTGTTCCTATCCCTAAAAGTCCTTTGGGTCACTCGATCACGGAATTGCATGTTCGGGGTTTGGGAATTTGCGCAACGACTGAAGATCCCAAAAAGCGTGCTGCGGCTTTTCAATTTTTGCGATTTGTTGGAAGCGAAGAAGCGGAAAAAGTAGTTGTTAAAACCTATGTTGAAAACGGATACGGTAGTTATATAAATCCAGAAAAATTGGAGCGACATGGATATGACAATTATGTCCGGACAGTGCCCAAGCAATGGGTAGAAACTTTGCAGTATTCCCTAAAACATTCTTTACCCGAACCCTACGGAGAAAACTGTCAAGTATACATCGAGCGTGCTAGTAAACCTCTACAAACTGCATTTGCAGAGAATCTTCCTCGAAATCCAGATAAAGAGGCTCGGCTTTCTCGATTTCAAGAATTGTATGACGAGGCTGTAGGCGAAATTAATGAAAAAATGCTTGGACAGATCCCCCCAGAGGTTCAGTCATTTAGAAGAAAGATTGCTTTTGTAATTATGAGCTTGGTCGCTTTGTCCTTTATTGGACTCAGTGTTTATGTATGGCGCTTATTTTCTGGAGGGGGTGGAGGTGAAAAAGTCGGTTTTAAGAAACGATTTAAGAAGACTTGGATTGCCTATGTCCTTATGACACCTGCGTTGTTGGCAGTTTTTGTGTTCGATTACTACCCATTGTTGGTGGGTGCTAAAATGGCATTCCAAGACTTCAACGTAATTGGAGGTTCTGCCTTTGTTGGTGTGGATAATTTTGCTGCGGTTCTGTTCGACAATGTATTTTGGTTGTCTTTGTTCCGCACTGGAGAGTATGTGTTTTGGAGTATGTTACTTATATTTACTCCTCCAATTGTATTGGCGGTTATTTTGAGCGAAATCCCTAGAGGGAGTGTAATTTTTCGGGTTTTGTATTACTTGCCTGCTTTGGTCTCTGGTTTGATTGTAATGTTGATGTGGAAAATATTTTTTGACCCGAGTGAATCAGGAACCTTGAATCAAGTATTAGCAATATTAGATTTTGGACCTCAGAAGTGGTTGCAGGATAAATCACAGGCGATGGTTTCTATATTAACCCCACTAGCATGGGCAGGTTTGGGACCAGGTTGCTTGATTTATTTGGCTGCCTTAAAGACCGTGCCAGAGGACTTGTATGAGGCTGCCGCTTTGGATGGTGCTGGGTTTTTCAAAAGAGTTTGGCACATTACTTTTCCGACCATTCGTCCATTGGTCATGATTCAAATGATCTTTGTATTGATAGGTGCCTTTCAGTCTGCTGACAACGTGTTGGTCATGACCGCTGGGGGGCCTGATTTTGCAACGCACGTAATTGGATTAGAGATCTTTTACAACGCTTACGTTTACCTTCGATTTGGAGTGGCTATCGCAATCGCTTGGATTTTAGGATTCTTTTTGATTGGGCTTACAATGTTTCAAATGAAGCGTATTTCTAACATGAGTTTCACCACAGCAAAAAATTAAGTTATGCCTGTAATATTACAATCTGAGAAAAAGCAAACGAGTTCTAGGTTGATATACCTTTTGTTGTATATTATACTAGCATTTGGGTCTGTAAGTATGGTATACCCATTTCTATTGATGGCTTCTGGATCTTTTAAGAGTCGTTTGGATGTCCAGGATTTAGATATCATCCCAAGGTATTGGCATGATGAGTCGATGCTTTACCGCAAGTACATCGAGAGCAAGTACAATGAGGCCCCGCAAGAGTACAATGATGCATCGGGAAACAATGTGAGAAATTTCCGGCAAGTGGATCTTCCTGAAACAAGCCCTGCTTTATTAGAGGATTGGGTGGATTTTGTTGCAACAAGTGAGCTTCCTCTTGGATGGTTCTTGACAGCTTTTGGTCCGACTTCTGATGGGAAAATTATTCAAAACAATGAGAGAGCTTTCCGGAATTACGTGACGGATTTGTGTGGTGGAGATTTGGCTGTTTTTCAGGAGCGCTTCGAAGAACCGTTGGAGAGTTGGTTTTTCTTAAAATTTCCTCCTGAAAGGTTGACGGATAGAAAGTATCAACTTGGGGGTTCAGGATTGATTCAAGCATTTTATGAATTTAAGGACACCTTGGAGCTAAAGGATCGCATTTATGTATCTTGTGACAGTGCATTCCGAAAATATGTGAAATTAAGTTGGAATGGCAAAGGGGGGGACTTTTTACCACCTCGATCCAACAGTGCAGCATGGGAAAACTATGTCAGGACTTTTCTTCATCCTCAGTTTATTATAGTGGAAGAAAGTTACCGGCCTTCCTGGTCTCTTTTTCTAAAAGAAAAATATAAGGATTTGAGCTATTTGAATAAGCTCTACAGTGTTTCCTTCAGTAATTTCTCAGAGGTTCCTTTTCCTGTGGATAAATTAACAGCCTCTTCCCATTTGTCTGATTTTCTTCTTTTTATATCCAACCCTGAAAAATGTCCAAAAGAGGCACTCGTTTTAGATACCCCTGAGATTCGATGGCGAGAGTATTTAAACAGTAAATATGGGAATGCTTCTTCATTGTCTGCATCTTTTGGTAAAGAGTTTGAGAATTTGAATAAAGTGGGAATGCCTCAGGAGTTAGTGGATTTAGAGTATGTTTTAAAGAATGAAAGCACAATCAGATGGGGATTTATTAGTAACAATTATCTCATGGTTTTGGAGTACATTCTTTACTATGGGAGCGGGATTAAGAATACACTGATCTATTGTCTGTCTTCAATTGGATTGGCTCTTTTTGTGAACCCAATCGCTGCTTATGCACTGTCAAGATACAATCTTTCTGGGCAATACAAGATATTGTTATTTTTGATTGCTACCATGGCTTTCCCAGAAGTTGTGGCAATGATCCCGAATTTCCTGTTATTACGAGATTTAGGATTATTGAATACCTTCTTTGCTTTGTTGTTACCATCGATGGCGAATGGGTATTCTATTTTTCTACTCAAAGGGTTCTTTGACAGTTTGCCCAAGGAATTGTTTGAAGCTGCAGATATTGATGGGGCCAATGAGTGGCAAAAGTTTTGGATGATAACGATGAATCTTTCCAAACCGATTTTAGCGGTCATTGCTCTTGGAGCCTTCAATGCTGCCTATTCTAATTTTATGTATGCCTTTATTCTTTGTCAGGATAAAGATATGTGGACCTTGAGTGTATGGTTGTATCAATTGCAGCAGTTTTCATCCCAAGGGGTTGTTTATGCATCTTTGATGATTGCTGCAATCCCAACTTTGATCATTTTTGTATTGTGTCAGAATGTCATTCTTAGGGGAATCGTGGTTCCTACTGAAAAATGATCCGATTCACTTCTATAAAATGTTGGAAAAACAAGAGTTTCTTTATTAATTTATAATCTATTTTTACTTAATTTTATCCAATATTCTGGATTTAAAACAAGGGTTTTATTGAATTTACAGGATTCCATTTTGAATCTAAATTCCTCGCTAAAACTTTGATTACTTGCTTCAACTTTTAGTCTGACATATTTTATGAAAATCCTTGAACTCGATTTTTGTCAAGTGCGGAGGAGAATGGAATCCATTTTTTAAGTCCTTTTCATTACAATGTCAGGATTAGACTTTGGATGAAAATCTAGATCAGTAAATAGATTGGAACACATTGTTTAGAAAATCGATCTTTACTGCTTTTTATTTTAAAAATGGAATTTTATGGAGCTTAAAAAATACGCTTCGTGCGTTTCATTTTTTAGGTTCTTGAAGCATGGTTTTTTAGAATAAAGAGTTCGAAATTTGCTTCTAAGACCCCTAATAGTTGAGATTCTCGTTTAAAAAATGAATTCTGAATTTATCGTATTTGCGCTCACTTCTTAGAGGATTTATTCAAATATTTTTGGGTGCCTTAAAAATCCTAAAAAACGAGATCTTTGGATTGCAGGGTGGATTCTTCATTTTCGAAATGTTCGCTTCGATAAAAAGAAAGTCTTCCGATGTCATCTTGAAACATTTCCTTAAAAAGGCGTTTGAAGGTGTATAGAGCAAGCGTTTTCATATTTTTTCCATTTTAAAATATTCTTTATCTGCTTTTTTTGTCGTTATTTGACATTTTTATGGCGAAGCGAAACATTGAAAATATCTTTATTTCAAGTATAATTCTTTAATTAAAATTTTTTGAACCCAGAAATTAATTGATGTCAAAACTAGCCTTTATACCCACTGCGTTTCTTTCGATCTTCGAAGCTTTACAAACTCGCATTGAAATTGGAATGACACTTTCAAATTTATAGAAGAAGTGGGTATTTTTGCTATTTGGGAATTTAACACAGAATTTAAACAAAGAACAATTTGTTGGAGAAAATTATGATAACTACAGAAAATGATATATGCTCAGCGATCCCTTTCAATGAGGTTAGACTCACAGATACTTTCTGGCTTCCTAGGCTAGAAACTCAAAAAAGGAGGACGCTTCCTTTTGCGATTGGCAAGTCCGAACGGGCGATCGAAAACTTAAGAAGATGTGGGAACTTTCTAAAGGGTAAAGGAGGCGATTTGCCTGTGATTCATCGCTTTATCTCTTCTGACCTCTACAAAGTTATGGAGGGGGCTGCATATTTGATTATGCTTCAGAAAGACGAAGAATTAGAAGCGCTGATGGATGAGATCATTGGAATTATTGCAGAAGCGCAAAAAGAGGATGGTTATTTGTACGTGTCTCATATTTGTGGTTTAGCGACTCCAGATGCAGAGATGGGCATGAAGCCTTATTCTTTCGTTCTTCACAGTCATGAGTTGTACAATGTAGGACATCTTTATGAAGGCGCAGTTGCTTATTTCCAAGCTACTGGGAAGACTGCTTGGTTGGAGGTTGCAGAAAAAAGTGCTCGCCACGTCCACAAAGTATTCTTTGAAGGAGATCCAAATTACAATGATGGAAAGCCTGTAAATCAAGCTCCTGGTCACCAAGAGATAGAAATCGGACTTTGTAAATTATACAGTGTTACTGGGGATCGATTGTACTTGGAAATGGCAAAAAGATTTTTGGACATTCGAGGAGTTACTTTTAAATTAGACCCTGAGGGTAAGGGAACATTCTCCCCAGAATATGCACAACAACATGAACCAGTAGCAAAGCAAAAAACAGCCCTGGGGCATTCAGTTCGAGCTGCCTATATGTATGCCGCTATGGCTGATGTCGGATCGATGACTCAGGACGATTGTTATGACGATGCATTGGATGGCATTTGGAGCAATATCGTGGACACTAGAATGCATATTACTGGAGGACTTGGAGCTATTCACGGGATTGAGGGTTTCGGTCCTGAGTATGACTTGCCGAATAAAGATGCTTACAATGAAACTTGTGCAGCTATTGGCAATGTCTTTTTCAACCATCGTTTGTTCATGCGACATAAAGATGCCAAATATTTCGATGTGGCTGAGGTTGCCTTGTTCAACAATTCTTTGGCGGGTGTTAACATGGAAGGCGATCGGTTTCACTATGTAAATCCTTTGGAAGCAGATGGGGTTCGATTGTTCAATCACGGAAATGCTGGAAGGGCTCCTTGGTTTGATTGCGCTTGCTGTCCTTCTAACATCGCACGCCTGATGCCTCAAATATCAGGTTATATGTATGCAACCACTTACAATGAGATTTATTGTCTTCTTTATGGAAGCAGTGAAACGAAAAAGAAATTGGGAGATGGTTTTACTGTTGCTATCGATCAGGAATCTAATTATCCATTTGAGGGTAAAGTTAAATTATCCCTATCCCTTGAATCCTCTAAAAACTTTATCATGAAGTTGCGTATCCCAACATGGACCAAAGACCAGTTTGTTCCAGGAGCTTTGTATGATTTTATTAATTCAGACGAAGAAATGTGGACTGTGGAAGTCAATGGAGAACCCGTATTAGCACAAATGGATAAAGGGTTTGCTGTTGTTGAAAAATTATGGAACGACGGGGATGTGGTTGAATTAAATTTACCCATGCCGGTTCGCTATTCCACTTGTTCAGAGAAAGTGGAGGAAAACTTAGATCGGATTGCAATCACACGGGGTCCTTTAGTTTATTGTGCAGAGGAAGTGGACAATGACGGTCTGGTTCAAAGATTTATTCTTCAAGGAGAAAGTTCGCAAGCAGAGGTTACTTACGAGACTTTGGAAGAGGGTCCTTTGCAAGGAATGGTTTCCATTCAAAATCCTTCATTAGAGTTGGTGAATGGGGTAGGACAAGATTCAAGTATGAAATTGATTCCTTATTTTGCTTGGAACAATCGTGGGAATGGTTCTATGAATGTTTGGTTTCCAAAAACAGAAAAACTTGCGCAAGAAGCTCTGGAGGATTCTATATTCAACAATAGAAAGTACGGAATAGTCTCGGCTAGCTTTTGTGCTGAAGGGGATTCCGTGGAGGCTCTATCCGATGGTCGTAGACCTCAGTCCGCGAATGATAAGACCCTCTCGCGCTGGACTAGCTTTGGGCAGGCAGGCAAATCTCAAACCGTTTTTCTAGAGTTCCCTGAATCTCAAAAAATGGAAAGCTTAGGGGTTTACTGGGTCGACAATGAAAAAGAAGTCTGCATTCCGAAAAGCTGGGACATGGAGTATTTAAAGAATGGAGAATGGTTGCCTTTTAAATTGTATGTGACGGATTTTTTTGGATTGGACAAAAATATGTATATCGTGGTGCATCCTTCGCAAGACCTAATTTGCGAAGGGCTTCGTTTGAACATTCACCCTCAGGATGGGAAGTCCGTTGGGTTGTATGATTTGGATTTAATGGTCAGTTAATGAGTGAAATATCAAAGTAAATTAATTATGAATAAACAAAAAAAATATGCATGGGTGTATTCGCTCTTTGTCATTGTAAGTGTGGCTGCTTGTTCGGGCCCAACTGACTCTAAGTATTCCAAGGAAATCGATACATCAGAACCTCCTTTTGAGGATTATTGCAAGATGTTGGAAAGAGACATCGAAGGGGAACACCATGGTTTTCTTGCAGGCAACAAACTGTACTACGTATCTGGTAAAAGTGCGGCTGAATGGGACAAACATTTTGAATTTGAAACTTTAGGTTTTACTCACCCTATTTTTAGAGATGGAAGAGCTCGAGGTTATGGAATTGTCAAAGATGAACGAACAGGGATTGGACATGATAAATGGGGCTGGGACTTTTACAGACACAATAAAGGTGCGAAAGGAACCTTGATTTTGAATGGCAAATCGTACGAATATCCTCGCGCAGAAAAAAATTATTGGCGACCTGATAGACAGATTACAGAATACAACATTGATGGGGTTCGTATCAAAGAGGAAAAATTTATCAGTGAAAACGATGTTTTAACAGACATCATTACTTCTGATAAAGATATAGAAATCGTTTTTGATGGTGAAAGCTTTGCAATGAAGCAAAATGTTCCCGGATTTGATGGGGATGACCCAACAGAGCCAATGATGCGTGGAAACAAAACAAAAATTGAGTTTGATAAAGCAAACAACGCGATTCACTTTGAAGAGAATGCTAAGATTTTTGTGAAGACTGAGTGGAAGAAGCCAGTTGTAACAGGCGATCTCATGTACAATGGTCTGGATTTTGTGATTAGTTCGGACGCTCCGATTGAAAATCCAAAGTTTGATAGGGATGAGAAGCATGGAAATGTACTTTTTTCATTCAAGATAAAAATACCAGCCGGGATACCAGTCACTTTGACTTATTCGGTAGCGGATGAGTTGGAGGACGCGATTGCTGCTGCCAAAAAGGTTTTGAAAGCGCCGAAAAAATCTCTCGATGGCAAAACTACTTACATGAACGATTTGTTGAATCAACAGATCCCTTATTTTCGCTGTTCTGACGATTTGTCTGTAAAAACCTATTATTACCTTTGGTCCCTTTACTTCATGTATTTTAGAGACATCGAAGAGGGTTATTTGAAATATCCCCATACACAGACTGCGATTAATAATTTTATGGGTCTTCATTTGTGGGACTCTTGGGCTTATACCCAAGCAGGTTCTTGGGTTGCCGATAAATGGTCCTACGGACATGGCAACATTTTATCCTGGCAATTTATGGTTCCTTTCAAAAATAAAGCCAATCAAATGCCCGATAATTTTGGTATAGAGTGGCGTAGTATGGATGCTTTTATGGGATTTACGGGAACTGTAGAACCCGCATGGGAGCAGTATAGAAGATCGGGAGATAAAAGTTATTTGGAAGAAGTGTATACCAAAGTTTTTAAACCTCTTTATTTAGATAAAAAAGGACCGACTCCTACTTTTGGGATTGAGATCAATGCGATCAATGACCTCCAAAAGATGGCCAAAACTCTGGGTTATGCTGATGACATTGCTCAATGGGAAAATTTCCGTAAAAATAATATTAAATCCTTTAAAAATCGTTGGTCCGGCCAGTGGGATGGATTTTTTGGAGGTAAAAATACACCTTGGAAGGATATTTGGGCCTTAGTTGCATTGCAGTCTGATGCCATGCCTAAAGAATGGGGAGCAGAGATGATTGATAAGCATGTCATGGACACCGAGGTGGGTTTCATGTCCCCAGTTGGGATCAACACACGCGCTGCAGACTCCCCTCCAAATGGGATTTTTCGGTGTTCTACGATCTCACTTTGGTTGGGAGCGGATGGTATGTTTCGACAGGAAAGACCTTATCCAGGAATGTTAACCATTCTCAACCATATTAAAGGGATGACTCGTGAATGGGGATACCCAGTAGCGCCTGAGGCTTGGGAATCCGATCATAAAAGTTGGGGTTCTCGGTACTACAATTGGGATATTGCTCTGGTTTGTCCTATGATTGAGTGGTTGGCAGGCATTGATTATTCGATCCCGGAAAGCACTTTCACTGTGGCTCCTAATCTGCCACCGAGTTGGGATTTTATAGAGACCTACACACCAGTCGTTTTGGAAGGTAAAACAAATTGGGTTCGTGCCCATGTTTCTCGTGAAAAAGAGGACAATGCTTACCATTTAAAGGTGGATTTGTCGGGCTCTCCAATGAATAAAAATGCTATCAAAATTCATCCTGAAGATCGGAATCTTCTAGGCAAAAAAGGAAGTTTTGTAAAGGAACAGGATTCTGGACAGATGCTTTTTGAAGAAACAAATGAGGGAGCATTTGCAAATATGTCCGCAGAACTTCATTTGAATGCTCAGAAGAACAAATCACATAAGTCTCTGATATGGGCAACCCCTCGCACGAGAATATTTCATAAATCTACTCTTGTTCAGGCGGAGAATTTAACTCCTGGAACAATTGTTAGATACACGATGGATGGAAGTGTTCCCGATACCAAATCTCCGGTTTTTCCGGATCAAGGGATTGAAATCACAAATACCACCGAATTTAGATTTCGGGCATTTGGGGATGAGGGTTCTTCCTACCTGCCTTTTGATTTGACTTTTGAGGACACCGAATTGTTGCCGGCTGCAGATATTGACAGAGGTCTTTTGGAAACAGGATTGGACTTTGTAGCTTATGAAATTCCTCCTCAACAAAAGCGGTTGCCAGATTTTTCCTCCCTCAAGGAATTGGGTAGGGGACATTTAGATCAAAAAGGAGTGTCGAATGAAATCGTTTTGGACTCGATTCAGAAAAAAATTGGACGCAATGAAAATTATGCGCTTCATTTAACAGGATATCTGGATATTCAAGCCGATCAGGTGTATAATATTAAAGTGCACTCGGATGATGGATCTCATTTGTTGATTGATGGTCAAAGTGCCGTTGAATTGAACTCAAGCAGTGATTATGATCCTTGGATTAAAGATGATTATATTGGATTGAAGAAAGGACTCCATCGCGTAGATATATATTATTATCAAGCCCACCATAGATCGAAATTACTTTATGAAATGCGTCCCGGTGATGATCCTATTTTAAAGAAGATTCCAGCCAAAGCTTGGAAAAGAATGAAATGATCCGATCCCAATAAATAATATAAATTGAAAGGAATTGTATGAATGTGTCGAAGTCTACTTGTTTAGTTTTTGTTTTTGTCAGTTGTGTTTTTGTGTTGAATGCAGGAACGGTTGCCTTGTTAACTAAGGACGACGTAGACGGCGATGGTGTTTCTACTATCAATGTTTCCAATTATGATGTGGAAGATTCTATTCATAGTTGCATTGTTGGGGACTCCTGGGGTGGAGAGGGTCTTAAAATTGGCAGAAAAGAGATTCGCTTTACTATGACTGAGATTGTGGCTTGCGATGGCAAGAATTTATCCACAGAGCCATCAATTTTTGTGGATATGAATGGACTGGGTATCGATTGCTATGGATTGAAGGGAGACAAGCGATGGTTTATTGATCCGAAAGAAGCCCTTGCATTTAAGGCAGACAATGACCTTAAATTTGTGGGCATAACTTTCAGGAGTTGGAATGGACAACAAAAAGAGATTTCTATTCGTTGCGATTCCTGGAAGGGATTGCAGGGTTTGAATCCCTCCGATGGCATTCAATACAAAAGTTCTGAGGGTCTTTTCATTATAAAAAATAATCCAATCTTTAAGGACGGTTTTACAGTCGGAGATATGATTGGTAAAAAAGATGCGAAACTGCCTATTAAAAGAAATACTCCCATCCGTTTTGAAAACACAGGTGGTGGGTCCTATGGATTCACCTCTTTGTCTTTTTCTGACTGATTTCTTTTCCATAATCTTTTTAGTAAATCGGGCTTCTCAATCCCGTGGATGAAATAGAGAATGAGATTCATGCAAAAATATTTGAACGAAATGAGTTCTTATTTCCTGAAATAGAACTTATTGGTTTCATGAAGGTTTGAAAGAGCATTGCATCTGAATCTGTGATGCTCGAAATCAAAGTTAAAATGAGGAATTTGCGCACAATATTACGAATTTTTGAGTAAGGTTTACAATTTTTGTTCATAACAAATTGGATGCTCTCTTTTTTAAGGGGTTGGCAGCTTAAAACACTCCAATTCTTTTTTTTGAAAAAGCCAAATTACAAGGATAGGAAACCTTAAATAAATATAGTCCAGAATCTGACAGCGGATTCTGACTTCATTCAGTGCAAATATCCACCGATCCTCAGATTTTGACAGAACCTGAGGATTTCTTTTTTCACTATGGGTAAAAGAAATGCAATGGACCCGTTTTCAAACCATTGTTGGATCTAGTTTGGGCATTGAAATTAACTTTTATCCATCCACGCGAATTCATGAATTTTGATTTTAATAAATATTGTTGAAAGTGAAGACGTGAAGATTTGTTACAGGTTTAAACAGGCGAAAAATTTCATTCATTGATCGTTTGTTTGATACGTTCAATGGTCACATTTTTATTTTTCTTTTTACTTATAAGAACATCCGTTCTTTGATTGTCTCTTTGAGACCAAGCATTGATGTAGACAAGTTTCTTAGTAAATTGATTCTCGGTTTGGATCATTTGGTAAGCTTTTACTCGAACATCTAAATTGTTTTCAGATGGGTTGGAAATGGTATGACCGGTTTCAGGATTGACTATGAATTTTTCTTTTCCTATTTCAAACGCAGTGGGTTGATCGCAAAAGTTTATAAAGCGCAAAGAACCCTGTGAAAAGGAATTTAGATCATCTTTGAGAACATGAATGTCATAGATTTGACCTTTTACACTCGGATTCGCTTTCTTTTTTAAAATAAACAGCAATCGGCTGGCATCCTTTGGAAGCATTGCTTCAGCATCCGGAATCCACTCACCTAATTTATTCTTTCTATTCGAGTATAACAGAAAGTTTTTCTCTTCCTCTCCATAAGGATGAGAAATACTACGCGATTTGTGTATGTTCAGCTCTACTTTTTTGCCATTTAAAAGATACTGAAAAGAGGACGTATGCAGTTTGTCTAGAGTGACTATATTGAAAAAATTCCCTGACTTCCATTTATCAACCCCATAGATCAAAGAAATTGTAAAATAAAAAAAGAAGAGAAATTTGAGGGGTAGTTTCATTTTTGGGGAACGCATGTGGAGAGATTCGCTTAGGATTTAACGATGGTTTGTTTGATTCTGATAGGTTTGATTCTTCCAGTTTTAGGGTCTTGAATGATAAACACTAAAGTTCTTAGATTTTCCCGGTGGTACCAACCATTGGAATAAACCATTTGAATGGGCTTTTTTTCTTTTATTACAACCATTTTTACCCAAATATCTCCAATTTTGGGGGGAGATACAGGAATAATGGTTTGTTTTTTTGGAGCTAATAATTTATTTTTTTTGTCTATGTAGATGCCTAGTTCCGAGGAACTAAAATTATAAAATTGAAAGGTTCCACTAGGAAAGCTCTCTAGATCGTCCTTGATCGAGATCACTTTATAGAGCAATCCGTTGGGTTGAGGTTCTTTGTTTTTTTGAAATAGTAGGAGCAGTCGAGAACTGTTTGGAGGCACTTGAGCAATGGCATCTGGAATGGGTTGATCCTCCTCATCCACTCGATTCCCGTAAAAAGGAATTGTGGCACTGTCTGCATACTTTTGGGCGACGCTTCTTTGATGAGAAGTAGCCACGATAGGAATCCTCTCATTGAGGATAGAATTGTGCCAGAGCTCTCCTTTAATGGGCTCAAGAGTCGTAATTACTTGGAAATAATTTCCTTTTTTGAATGGAGTTTGTGCCGATAATAGGCAGGAAAATAGGAAGAAAGAGAGTGGGGAGAGGATCCGCACCCATTTTTTTGTTTTTAGATTTTGCATGAGGTAATTACAAACAGTGATAGCTTATAAACTTGTTTTTGATAAATACAAATAAAAAGAGAGTCAGGATAGTGGAGTTATTAGGGAAATTCAATGTCTTGATATGACAGGTTACTGTTAAACAATGCTACAATCGTAAGTGGACATCATTATGACGTGATGAACCATTGTAAAAATCTGGAAGTATCGGTATTTTGTAGGTTGTAATGATCCCTTAATGAGCTCAATTCTTGTATTCAAAATTTTTGTTTTCTGCGTATTCAATCCCCGTTGACTTCAGGTTTCTTTTGTGAAAAATTTAAACTGCCCCAAATGAAACCTTTTACTTCAGTCTCCCATTCTAGATCAACCAATCCTTCCTATCTATTCAAGTTTCGGTCCAACCCTAAGAATCAAGGCTTTGCTTTAATCCTGTCCTTGTTGTTTGCATCTCTTCTATTATTGTTGATGGTTTCAATGTCGCATTTGATATCCATTGAGATGTCTAGCAGTTCCAATCATAGAAGCACCCAACTTGCTAAATTGAATGCGATTGCTGGTCTTAAGATAGCTGTTGCGGAATTGCAGAAAAGCTTAGGGCCCGATCAGCGAGTCACTTGCAGAGCAGACAGTTTAGAGGATCAGAACAATCCTTACACAATTGTCTGGCACTCAAATCCAATTGAAAATTATGATCCTCATCCATTGATCTCTATGAAAGCCACGAAATTGGAGAAACTATTTTCTTCCAATCAAGTGAGGGAGGATGTATTGGTAGACGCTGTGGATTTGATCAAAATAGATCCGCCCTCTGAGCAAAATCCGCAATCATTGAAAGGCGAGCGGGTTTATCTTTGGGGTTCTGAGCAGAACTTATCTGGTTCCTATGCATGGGTTGCTCAAGATGAATCTCTCAAAGCGAATCTTGCTCCAGTTCATGCTTCCTTTGTTCCTAAGGATGGGAATGGAAATGTAATCAATACAAGCCATGAATTGGCATTGGTAGATTCTAGTAGGCGATTGTCTGTATATCCGGGAGCCAATCCATTGTTGTTCCAAGTAGGAAATCAGGCTCCTTTCTCCAATTATAACACGGGGCATTCTGATTTTGAGGAAACGATCAAGAAAATTTACAGCCTTTCGGGTTTGGTGAATAGTGGGTATCTTAATTTGAACTCACTCCCTGGAGATTCACACGGAGAGAAGTTCACCTATTTTAACAATCATTTCACTGTTTTTTCTAGGGGAGTAATTAGCAACAATAGAGATGGAGGCTTGAGAAAGGATTTGTCAAGAGCTCTAAGCAATGAGTATTTGGAGGTATTTACTGAGGGAGTTGGTGGAAGCAGACAAGACAATCGAGTGGACTTGAATGCGGGCAATCAAACGATTTTATCCGGAACTCAAGTTTATGGAGAGCATTGGAAAGTTTTTAGAGATTTTTATAATTCTTATCGAAGTGAAGATGACTTTCTTGTGAAAGAGACTGGATATACTGGAGTTCAGTATCATGGTTTGGACAATGTGAAAAGCTCCGATGCTAAAATGATGATGAGGTTAAACAGCCCAGGAAGATATGGGGGATTTCGTGCCGGAATCCGATACAATTCGCTCAGCTCTCCGTATAAATATTCTGATCCCTCGGAAAACTTTTATGACAACAATCTCAATACAAACACTGTCAAGCCGGTCTTAATCAGAGCAACCATAAAAGTCTCTGCTCGAACGCGTCCTATTACCTACGTGGATAATTTAGGAAATGCAGTCAATAATTATTATTTAGAATTCACTTTGCATCCTTCTTTCATGTTGTGGAATCCTTACAACTTCCCAATCGATTTAGAGAAATATAAAAACAATCAAGGGATTCTAATTAGTGGGGATGCCTACATGCAGCTCGTGAGTGCAATCAGAATTCCAATCGAGGTTAAAAGGAATGGTGTTACTGTGACTAGTTTCAATCTGAAAACTTCTTTGGACGGGAATCATAGAGGGAACGACAATACTTTTGGAACTGCTGATGATGTGATTCAAGGGGGAGATGTTCGATGGAAAATTTTGGATGCAAAGACTCTTCAGGAGGGTGGTCAATTTTATAATGCTGGAAAAGTCATGCCACCGGGTGCTGTCTGGGTGCTTGCACTTCAGAAAAACAGTTATGATTGGGACTATGATATTTCTTATGATCAGCCGCCATCAGAGTCTACAATCTCTCCGATTGTCGGAGACGACGATCGGGTCATTATTCGATGGACGGTGAACGGGAATAAAATCTCCAAGGGGGAAGGTTTATTTCTTCTTCGGCAACCGGGCTCTGTAGTTTCTGAGCAAAATCATCAAGCTGTAATTTACAAAGGCGGTGTTTACAATGAGATTAATTCCACGGAGAAAGAGACGGATGTCCATGTATTTCAAAGCGGAGATTTGATTTCCATAGTCGTTGAGAAAAGGAATAACCATAGTGCTAATATGGATCTAGAGATCTCTTCGACAACCAATGCCACCGATGGCAAAGAGTTTATTGTAAATTTTCCATCGGGGGAGACTGAATTCTTATCGGGCACTGCTGGAGCTATGAATGATATTCCTAGCAGTATTATTATTGCCCATGACATTAGAACTTTTACTACGAATTCAAGTATAGATATGCAGGTGCCCATTTTCTCCCAAATTTGTCCTACTGCTTGTGGATTGGGTTCTTTTACCAATGCGCCTTCTGCAATGTACTATGGAGAGGTGGGTCTCATTTCTGATATAGAAACTCTGTCTTCCGACGCTCTTCCTCCAACCTATGATGGATATGGATTTTATGGGGGAGAGTTTGGATTGAATGGTTTCAATCGCATTTGTTTGTATGATGCTCCTAGGCACCCTTTAATTTCTATGGGAGATTTTGCTCATTGTCCCATTCCTTGGACGTATGGATCTCCATCAAGACCGATAGGATCCTCTCTAAAACCCATTTCCTTCGATTCTTCACAGGTCATGGATGCATCGAATTTGGATGGGATGCCAAGTAGATACGATTTGTCTTATCTTTATAACAATACTCTGTTCGATCCTTATTTTTTATCCACAGTTCCTGAGCCTGAATCTGGAGCGAGTAATGTTCGGGATAAAAAGACAACTTTTCCTTACGGAGTGAGTTTTGATGATGAATACATTCAACAAGGCAAGCCATTAGCGAATACTAGATTTCTCTACTATGGAAATCCGAAGGCTTCAGACTTTTATGAGGGTGTGGGCGAATTAGGGTTCAATCGTGCCGCCTCTCATCTAATGATTGATGGGCCTTTCAATGTGAATTCCTTTAGTAAAGAGGCATGGAAGGCGGTTTTATCTGGTTTTAGAGATTTATCAGTCAATGCCATGAGTTGGTCCTGGAGGGATGGAGTCGTCATTGATTCCTATGACTCAAAGCCCTACGAAATAAAAGAAGAAAAGACTCCTTTTTTTCATAATTTTGTTCCAAGTCTAGAATTGAATTCTCTATGGGGGGATGCTGGCAAGCAATACAGCGGCTATTTGTCTGTATCTGATAAGGAAATGGATACTTTGGCAGGGGAGATTGTCGAAGAAATAAAGAAACGAACCCAGCTTAGAAAAGCTCCCACTCGATCCTTAGGTGAGTTTATCAATAGAGATATTGATAATAATATTGATTATGGAACTCTTGAGGCGGCTATTAGAAATAGCGGGATTAACAACGAGGTCTCTTCCACCCAGAATTTCAGTTCCTACAGCAATATGCCCACGCCAATCTTTGAAAGCAGTGTGGATGAAAATAGTTTGTCAGGATTGCCTGGAACTTTGAAGCAACAAGATATTATCCGAGCATTGGCCCCGATCATGACCACTCGAGGAGATACTTTCAAACTTCGAGCCTACGGAGAGGTAAAGTTTCAAAATCAAGTCAAGTCTAAGGCATTGTGTGAGGCTACAATTCAAAGGTTTCCTGAATACATCGACTACTCATTGGAGCCTCATGAGTTGCCTTCAAAAGATAGTTTGAATGATAAATTCGGAAGACGATTGAAAATCATCGACTTTCGATGGATCTTAGAGGACCAGTGAGCACTCTTAATTTTTGGCTATTTCGCGGACAATCCATGCAACCAAAACCATCCAAGAACCCTTTTAAAATAAGGACTACCAAATAAAGTCTAATAAATTAGATCTAGTCAACTATTTGGCAGTTTCTGAAAATCGACTTTCGCGGATCAGTGTAACCTTTATTGTGTCCGGGTAAGTCAAATCCTCTTCGATCCGCGAACGGATCTTTCGGGCCATTTTTTGAGCTTCCATTTCAGAGATTGATGAGGGCTCCACGATGACTCGAAGTTCCCGACCCGCTTGCAATGCATACACTTCTTTAACTCCCTCTATTTTTTTAGCGATTTCCTCCAGTGCAAAGATTCTTTGCACATAGCCATCCATAGAATCCGCTCTGGCTCCGGGCCGGACTGCAGAAATGGCATCTGCAACTTTCAATAGAGGTGAATAAATGCTGATGTCTTGAACTTCTTCATGACTGGCGGCCACTGCATTTACAACTTGAGGGTCTTCCCCGTACTTTTGGAGCATATTAGCAGCAACGACCGCGTGACTTCCCTCCTCTTCTTCACTCATGACTTTTCCTAGGTCATGAAATAAGCCACAGCGTTTGGCAATATCTGGATCTAATTGGAGCTCTGAGGCTAATAAAGAACAAATAAAGGCTACTTCAACAGAGTGATTGAGAGTATTTTGATTGTATGAGAGGCGAAAATATAAATTGCCCAATAATTTTACCAGTTCTGGATGAACATGTTTTATCTTTAATTGGTTGAGTGCATCTTCTGCTTTTTCGTTGGTGATTTTTGAGATCTGGTCCTCTGCTTTGTGCACTTCGTTTTCAATACTTGCTGGATGAATTCTGCCATCTTTTAGTAGGGCTTCCAAGGCGATCCGTGCGATTTCCCTACGCATAGAATCAAAAGAGCTGATCAAAACAGAGTCTGGGGTTTCATCAATCATGAGAGTTGTACCTGTAACTCCCTCAAAAGCCCGAATATTTCTCCCATCTTTGCCAATAATTCGCCCTTTCATTTCATCACTGGGCAATTTTACAATTGCAGCACCGCTTTCTTTATCGGGCGTGGAGCTGATTCGTTGCATGGTATCTACCAGAATTCTTTTGGCTTCAAATTCGATTTCTTTTTCCGACTTTTCTAGGAGTTCTTTTCTTTTCGCACCCAGTTCTTCTCGGCACTCACGATCCACTTCGCTGAAAAGAACTTGCTTTGCCTCTTGGTTGCTCATTCCTGTCAATCGATACAACCGCATTCGAAACAGACGCATCAACTTTTCTGTCTCGTGCTCATTTCTAGAAAGCTCTTCTTCTCTGGAATAACAATCCGCCCTCTTTTCCTCCAGTGTAGTTTGATCTTCCTCGATGTTGACCACCAAGCGATCCACTTCCTTTTCTCGAAAAGTGACATTCATTTCGCGCTGGCTCAGTTGAGCTTCAAGTTCTTTTCTTCGCACTTCCAAATATTTTTCCATATTTGTTTGTGCTTCCCGAATTTTTATATCGGCTTCTTTTTCAACAAGTTCTACTTGTTTGATGGCTTTTTCGTCCGATTGTTTGATCAATCGAAGTATAAAATAAAAAATCAAGCCAACACTTAAAACGGAACCAAGGATGAATGCTACAATTAGACCAATGGGAACTTCCATACAATTCTGTGTTATTCAGTTGTAACAATTTGCAATAGCTTTGAACTCATTGGAAAGCTAAAGTAATTATTTTCGTACAGATAACAACCTAATTTATTCTATTAGTGAAAATTATCTTAAACATTGACAGCACTAATCTTCAAAAACAAAGTGGATTGTTTGTTTGTAATAATTGTGAATAAAGCAATAGAAACAAATTGATTATAACTATAATATTGAACCTATGACAGACATCATTGATATCCGAGCAAGAGAAATAATTGATTCCCGCGGCAACCCTACTGTAGAAGTAGATGTTGAATTAAGCAGCGGAGTAGTTGGAAGAGCTGCAGTTCCATCTGGAGCAAGCACAGGAGTGAATGAAGCTCTTGAATTAAGAGATGGCGACAAATCCCGATTTTTAGGAAAAGGGGTCACTAAGGCTGTGGAAAACGTCAATACAAAAATTAGAGAAGAGTTGTTGACATTGGATGCAACCGATCAGGTTACTATTGACAAAGCAATGCTCGCTTTAGACGGGACCGAGACGAAGTCTAATCTGGGTGCGAATGCAATGTTAGGAGTTTCTCTTGCAACTGCACATGCAGCGGCTGAAGCCTTGGGTTTGCCTTTATACAAGTATATCGGAGGTCCCAACGCTAAAACTTTGCCCGTTCCTATGATGAATATTATCAATGGGGGCTCTCATTCAGATGCTCCAATCGCATTTCAAGAATTTATGATTCGGCCAGTAGGTGCAAAGACTTTTAAAGAGGCTATCAGGATGGGTGCAGAAGTGTTTCACAATCTTAAAAAAGTACTCCACGACCGGGATTTAAGCACCGCTGTTGGTGATGAAGGCGGATTTGCTCCAGCACTAGACGGAACTGAAGATGCGTTGGAATCTATTCTTAAAGCGATCACAAATGCAGGTTACAAACCAGGTCGTAAAGAAGAAGGCGGAGATATATCGATCGCTCTCGATTGCGCTTCCTCTGAGTTTTTTGAAGATGGGAAATATGATTATTCTAAATTTGAAGGAGAAAAAGGTCAGATTTTATCTGGACCCGAACAAGCGGACTATCTTGCCAAATTAGTAGAAAACTATCCCATTGACTCTATTGAAGATGGAATGGACGAAGAGGATTGGGAAGGTTGGAAAGACCTCACGGATAAGATCGGCGACAAGTGTCAGTTAGTTGGGGACGATTTGTTCGTGACTAATGTCAAGTTCCTTAAAAAGGGAATTGATCTCGGTTGTGCCAATTCCATTTTGGTGAAGGTGAATCAAATTGGAACTCTCACGGAAACTCTAGATGCCATTGAAATGGCTCATAGAGCGGGATTTACATCGGTTACTTCTCATAGATCTGGTGAAACAGAAGATACTACGATCGCGGATATCGCTGTAGCAACCAACTCCGGTCAAATCAAGACGGGTTCCATGAGCCGTTCGGATCGGATTGCAAAATACAATCAATTGCTCCGGATCGAAGAACAACTTGGAAGCACAGCAATCTATGGTTGCTAGATTCAATTATTAATAAAGAATTTAAATCGAGAAGGCTCACTTTTTAGTGAGCCTTCTTTGTATTTACTCAAAAGAGATCAAGAAATTATACAAAGGATTTTCGTAAAGTCTTGATTTCGACATCGAATGTTTGTTACTCTAAGCTCTTCACATTAAAACATTTAAACGTTCTTATTTATGGCATTAGAAATAGGCTCAAAATCACCTAACTTTACCCTCAACCACAAAAATGCTTCCGGATTGTCGGAGGTTACATTGTCTGACAATTTTGGAAAACAAAACACAGTTTTGTTATTTTTTCCTTTAGCATTCACTTCTGTATGTGTCGCCGAGATGTGCTCCATCAGCGAGGATCTTTCTGCTTACAATGACTTGAACGCAAAAGTTTATGGAATCAGCGTGGACAGTCCATTTGCATTAGAAGTGATGGCTGAGCAGCAAAAAATCAATTTTCCTCTTTTGAGTGATTTTAACAAAGAGGTTTCAAGCGCATATGAAGTGTTGTTTGAGGAATTGCTAGGTTTTAAAGGAGTTTCCAAACGATCGGCTTTTGTGGTCAACAAAGAGGGACTCATTACTTACAGTTGGTCTTCGGACAATCCTCAGGATCTTCCTAATTTCGAAGAGTTAAAAAAATCAATTTAAATCGCTTTGCTGACCTCTTTATCCTATGAAATTATAAAATGGAAGAAGAGCTAGAAAAGCAGCCACTTTATTCTGTTGGGATAACAGAAAATTCTGCTTTATTGCGTATTTGTGGCAGGGCATCTTACTTGAATTGTGCCTCTTTGAGCGAGTTCTTTCAAAAATGCAATAAAACTGAGATCATTATAGATTTCAAAGAGTGCTTAGGGATGGATTCTACGTTTTTAGGGATCATTGCTGGTGCTTCACTTGAGATGCAAAGGATTCATAAGGATTCTCGCCTTATTTTAGTTCACTTATCAGAGAGAAATCTGGAGCTCATAAAAAATCTGGGTCTCCATTTGATTTGCCAAGTAGATTTGGGGAAGAGCGATCCCTATCATGGAAAATCTATGGAGGAACTGGAGTTTGAGACCAGTAAAGAAGCCGCATCTAGGTTAGAGATCTTGGGAGCTCATGAAACCTTATCTAGCCTCAACGCTAAAAATGCTCAAACTTTCAAAGAGGTCTTGATTTATTTGAGGCAAAAAGCTGAAGATGAAAGACCCCTCTAGCATTCAAATCTAGCCAAACATTTTCCTATATGACAGAAGTTATTTATTTTATTTCGGGAGTTGTCATTGGGTTGGCTCTCGTTTTGATCTATGTTCTAAGACTGAAAAAACAGATTCTTATTTTCGATGAGCAGATTCAACTGCTGGAGCAGGAGAAGCAAATCGTTGTAGACTTCATGCACAATATGGTTGAGGCCATTGGCGAGGGAGTTCAAAGAGCAGAGCTTTTTCAAAGAATAGTCAGGGCTGCCGTGCTTTCAACCGGATCTTTAAGTGCCTGCGTTTATGAAAAAAAAGAAGTCAATCTTCTTAAGGGAGTTGCGATCGAAGGTCTTTTCCCGCCTCAAAAAGAAATTCCAACAGAAAAGAGTAGTCTCAGAAATGTTGAAACTCGCTCAAAGTTGATTGAGGATGTTCTTCGCTCTGAGGAGATTCCGATGGGGCACGGGGTCATAGGAGCAGTGGCTCAAAGTGGCAGAGGAGCATTTATTAGAGATGCAACGCATGACCCTAGGATTTACCAGCATGAGGATCCTGCTTTAAAAGTAGAGTCGATGATGGTGGCTCCCATCCAGTTTAGGAATAAGCTTCTTGGGGTGATCGCTGTTGCAAACCCATCGGATGGTTTGGAGTTTACAGATACCGATTTTTCCTTGATTGAATCTCTAGCGGAGCAGGCAGGTATGGCAATCCATAATTCGGATGTTATGAACCTTCGAATCGAAAGAAATAAATTGGATCTTGATCTGACCCTTGCCAGCAACGTCCAGCAATTGATGTTACCAAGAAAATTTCAAAATATCAGTAACTTTGATATCGATACGAGGTTTATTCCAACTCAAAGAGTCAGTGGCGATTTTTATGATGTCATAGATCTTGGGGACGGTAAGTTAGGAGTAGCGATTGCAGATGTATCTGGAAAAGGGATTCCCGCTTCTTTAATTATGGCAATTTGCCAAACGAATCTCAGGCATTATGCACGTCAATGTGAAGCACCCTCTGAAGTGTTTAAATTGCTGAACAAGGAGCTATCTCAGGAAATGAGAAAAGACATGTTCATTACACTCATATACGGAGTGTTTGACAGCAAGAAAGAGGAATTTACATACGCAAGAGCCGGCCACGAGCAACCCATTGTGATTCACAGCAAAGAGTTTTTGGAAGATTGTTCGGTCGAGCTGCTTGAATCAAAAGGAATGGCACTTGGCATGGTTCCCTCTGAACTTTTCAACGGGATTATTGAAGATAAAACAATTCCTTTTAAAAAGGAAGACTGCTTAATTTTGTATACAGATGGGTTGACAGAAACCTCCAACAATGAGGATATCGAATACTCCAACAAGCGATTGGCAGAGCATGGTCGTGTGCTTGGCAGTCGGAGCGCAAAAGATATCAACGATGCTATCCTGCAAAGATTAAGACAATACGCTGGGAAGCAAAATCATGCCGATGATTTGACCTTAATAACGGTCAAAAGAAAATAATCCAAACAAATCCTCAGATTCTATTCATTAAGTGTCACGGCCAAAATTTAATCTATTTTTGCTATTTTCTTTTTGGAGCAAGCTCTTTCTTTGGTAAATAAATGGAGATTAGACCGTTGATCATCACAAATACTAAAGAACCTGACAGGCAAGCGGTAAGACTCCCAAAATGATACAAAATCCCAGACAACAAGGTCCCGACCAATCTTCCGCTTGCATTGGCCATGTAATAAAATCCAACACTGGAGGCTGCTTTGTCTCCATCTGAATAGGAGAGAACTAAATAGGAGTGGATGGAGGATATCATGGCAAATAATAAACCAAATAAAATCAAGCCAATCGGAAGCAAGTAGGGCAAATAGAATTCAAAAAAACTGGCTGAAACTAAAAGACTCATTATCCAAATTAAAAAAATTGAGACCCAAAGGGTAGTCCTGCCACTCACAGCCTCGGATTTGGTAATCCATTTTATAATAGTCGGGGTAGCTGACTGAAGAACTCCATATCCGATCACCCAGGCTGCCATAAATGATCCAACCTCGCCAAAATCCCAGGCAAATTGGGCACTTAAAAATAGTGGAACCCCAACCACAAACCAAATATCTCTAGAACTAAACAAGAAAAAACGAGCAAAGGACAGAATTTGAATGTCTTTTTTTTGATTGAATATCTCTATCAAACGCATTTTCTTTTTTATAGTTCCCATTTTTTTGGGTAAGAAAAGGGAGCTGAGTAAGGGAATAAGAAGAATCCCAGCTAAAATCCACAATGCCAACTGGAAACCAAAAAATTGGAGGAAGGCGCCACCCACAAAAAACCCGATTCCTTTGATCGCATTTTTAGAACCCGTTAAAATAGAGACCCATTTAAATAAAGTGGATTCTTGGTTAGAAGGTACTAAAAATTTGATCGCGGTCTTGGAACTCATCTTTGTGAGGTCTTTGGCAATCCCTGATAAACATTGGGCAAGCATAGCATAGAGAATTAACTGCCAATTCATCCATGAAAGGTTCATAAAAGACAAGGTTACTAAAGCGATTGTTTGTAAAAATAAACCGGCGACCAATGGAATCTTTAAGCCTTTTTTGTTTCCTAAAAATCCAGCATAAAGATTTGTAAAAATACTAGCCAACTCATAAAAAACAAATAAAAAGGCCAGCTCGATTGGCGAATACCCAAGATTATGAAAATGGAGCAATACCAGCATTCTGAGAGCTCCATCTGTTAACATGAAGCACCAATAAGCAAAAGTTACGATGGCATAATTAAAAATAGCATTCACCTTTCTATATTTCGATAAATATCGAAATATTGTCAATATTGGAATCTTCTAATCAGCCAAAAACTTGCTGTCCAAGACAAACAAACAATTTTTTAGTTGAGGGTTTGACTTACTTGAGACTCTTTTGGTTAAAAAAGCTTATACTATTTACCGTTCATTTTCTTTAAAGAGGTCCAATGGATCAGATACGAATCGCTCTTCTGGAATTTTCTATTGTTGAATTTATGGGATCGGATATAAAGAATGAATTTTCTTTTATAAATTTAGGAATGTTTCTTTAAGTATTGAACATTATACATTTAAGAATTTAATATTGATTTCATTTCTTAGCTTTCTTGGGTTTTACAAGATAGGTCTTTATTTTAACACTTGTATTGGCTTATAATAAAGTTTCGTTTTTTTAAAAACACTCTTTCCCATTTATTAAATAAAACATGGATATTTACGTTCAATGGTTGTCTCACCTCTGTATAGAAGAGGGGGTATTATCAAAATCTCAAGCCCATTTGATTTTAGAGCAGGTGGATGAAAGCTTTGAACTTCAAGACCTAGTCGATATTTTAGTAGATCAAAACTATTGTACAGACAACGAATTGTTGCAATCCTTGGTAGACAAAGCATGGACTGAGGCCAGCGAGGGAAACGAGGCACCGGACCTTTCTCAAGCCGAGGAAATGGAAATCGGTTTGGATGAATCGACAGCCTCAGAAATCACTAGCGAAAACTTTCAAGAGTCCATCGATCAAATACCAGAGATGTCAGACCAGCAAGTCGCTTCATTTATGCTTGGGCTGATCAATTATGCTGAAATTTTAGGAGCCAGTGATTTGCATTTAAGCGCTGCCGGGCGACCATTCTTACGCGTTCAAAGAGTGGTCACTTATTTGTCCGATGACGTTTTAACTCCAGAACAATCCGAAAGAATAAACACGATTTTAATCAACAAGGATCAATTGGAAGAATTGAATGAAGAGATGGATCTCGATTTTGCATTAGAACTGAAATCCCGAAGTCGTTATCGTGTCAATTTAATGAACACCAAAAACGGGATTGCCGGCACTTACCGAATTGTTCCAGCCCGAGTTCGAACTCTAGAAGAGCTCGGTTTTAAAAATGCGGATGTTATCAAGAATATGCTCACTTATCACAATGGGATTTTATTGATTACAGGCCCCATGGGCATGGGTAAAACGACCACATTGGCTGCAACGATCAAAGAGATCAATGAAAAGCGAGAAGATCATATTATTACCGTTGAGGATCCGATCGAGATTGTTCAAGAATCTCAGAACTGTATTGTAACTCAAAGACAGGTTGGAGAGCACACCAATAGTTTTGCAACGGCACTTAAAGGCGCTCTTAGAGAAGATCCTGACATTATAGTCATTGGAGAACTAAGAGACTTAGAAACGATCGAAATGGCGATTACTGCATCGGAAACGGGCCATTTAGTGATTGGCACGATGCACACCAGTGATGCGACCACCACTTTAAATCGTTTGTTGGACGTATTTCCACCCTCACAACAAAATCAAATTCGGGCGATGACAGCGGAAAGTTTGCGTGGGATCGTTTGTCAAAGACAACTTCCAGCCAAGGGAGGGGGGGTTGTTTTGGCTTACGAGACTTTGATCAATGTAACTGCTGTCAGTTCCATGATACGAGATGGCAAAGAACAAGGTATAAACAGCGTCATTGAAACGGGCTCTCGCTTTGGAATGATCTCTATGGATAATTGTATTTTGGAACTTTTTAAAGATGGGAAAATCACTCAAGAAACAGCCTTAGACAATATCCAAAATAAAAGTGTGAAATTACAAGTAACTGCAGCCTCTGAATCTCAACCCCCTCCAATACCTGGAGGCTCCACTCCACCTCCAATACCTGGAGGCTCTAAAACTCCTCCCCCTGCACCCAAGAGGAAAGGATTTTTCGGTAATTAATCATGGCTAAAATAAACGACTTTTTGATTAAAATGTTAAATATGGAGGGTTCTGACCTTCATTTATCCGTCGGTTCCCCTCCTAAAATTCGTGCCTCAGGTACTTTAATCCCCTTGGAGGGAGAAGAGGTGATCCATGCGGATCTCATGAAAGACATCATGCAAGAGATTTGTTCCGAAAAAAGATGGAATCAATATTGTGATAAAAAAGATTTAGATTTTGCGCATGAGATTCCGGGTGTTGCCCGTTTTAGAGCTAATTATCTTTACAATTATTGGGGAAAAGCAGCCGTATTAAGACAAATTCCATCCAAAATATTGTCTCTAGAGGATCTAAATCTTCCCAAGGTATTTAAAAACATCGCACAAACGAAGGAGGGATTGGTTTTGGTAACTGGTCCAACTGGCTCTGGTAAGTCTACCACTTTAGCTGCAATCATTGATTACATAAACACTCACTTTGAGAAACATATAATTACCATCGAAGATCCAATCGAGTTTGTTCACCAAAATAAAAAGGCTGTGATTGTGCACAGAGAGGTAGGCGAACATTGCAACACATTTGGAAGAGCATTGAGAGGGGCTATGAGAGCCGACCCAGATATTATTCTGATTGGTGAAATGAGAGAGCTCGAGACCATCCAATTAGCCCTCAAATGCGCAACGATGGGCATGTTAGTTTTTGGAACTTTGCACACCAACAATGCCCCCAAGACGATCGACCGTATTGTGGATGCCTTTCCAGCTGAGGAGCAGAATCAAATTCGTGTGATGCTTGCCAGTTGTTTGGAGGGGGTCGTTTCACAGTTGCTTTGCAAACGAACAGACAAAGGTAGAATCGCGGTTCATGAAATCCTTTTGAAACATGAGGCTCTGCCTCATACAATTCGCCAAGGAGCGATTGCAAACATCCGCAACATCATTGAAGGCGGACAAGAGTATGGTATGTGCTCCATGGATGGAACTCTTCACAAGCGATTGCAAGAGGGAGTCATCTCCCCTGAGGTGGCTTACATGAAAGCGAACGACAAAGCCTCTTTTAAATCCTACTTGCCCAAAGGCAGATCTGTAAGTGGCTCGTAGTTAAAAATAGAGCTAAAATCTTTTACATCGACCTTTAAATAAGAGATCTAAAAAAAGGAATCACCCTCATAAACGATTTGCATGCAGCACAATCATCCATCCAATACATGGAGTGATTGCTCTTCATTGCTCTAACAATGAGGGTTTCTCAATCGGATGTCAGGATCCCTATAATAAGAAAACAAGTTCCTTGAACTGTTTGGACCCTTTTGATGTTTTTGGATACAATCTTAGGGCTCGCTACATTTTTGAAGCGGCCCCAAGTTTTTGAATTTTTATAACAGTTCTTTTTGGATCACAAAAGATCCTTAACCAGAGCTTTTTCGTCAGAGAGTTCTTGATTGGAGGCATCGATTTTGGTTCGGCTGAATTCGTTTACCTCGACCTCAGGCACGATTTCCCAAGAACCGTCCGACTTAGTTCGGATCGGGAATGAGGAGATCAATCCGGGTTCAGTTCCGTAACTCCCATCAGAGCAGACCCCAACGCTGAACCAATCCCCTTCGGGGGTAGGGTGCAAGAGAGATTTCAATGTATCAGCAATTCCATTTGCAGCGGAGGCCGCAGAGGAAGCCCCTCGGGCTTTGATAATTTCAGCACCTCTTTGTTGCACTTTAGGGATAAAGGTGTCTTGAAGCCAAGATTCGTCTTCAATCACCTCTGAGACAGGTCTTCCATTAATTTTTGCATTGTAGAAATCTGGATACTGGGTAGCCGAGTGATTTCCCCAAATCGTCATATTGGTCACTGCAGTGTTATGAACCTTGGCTTTCTTTGCCAATTGAGCTTTGGCTCGATTTTCATCCAAACGAGTCATTGCAAACCAACGATCTTTCGGAATCTCTGGGGCATTGTTCATAGCGATCAGACAGTTTGTGTTGCAAGGATTACCCACAACGAGAACTCGGACGTCTGAAGCCGCATTCTTCGCGATTGCTTTGCCTTGACCCGTAAAGATTTTACCATTGATTCCAAGAAGATCTCCTCTCTCCATCCCAGCTTTTCTTGGAACACTTCCAACGAGCAGGGCCCAGTTGACCTCACTGAAACCCTGATCTAAATCCGAGGTCGCAACAATGTCAGTTAGCAAAGGGAAGGCACAGTCTTCAAGTTCCATGATCACCCCTTCCAGAGCTCCCAAAGCCGGTTCAATCTCAATTAGATTCAATGCAATCGGTTGTTCTGGCCCAAACACCGACCCAGATGCAAGTCGTATTAAAAGGGAATAACCGATTTGTCCGGCAGCTCCGGTTACAGCAACTCTGATGGGTTCTTTCATAACTTATCTTTCTTTTAGGGTTCGATTCAACTAAATTAAAAATTAAAGATGCTTTCTCACTTTTTGTTAGAGGCATGGTTGGTCAGTAGGATTCTTCAAAAATTATCTATTGGACCTATTCGGCTTGAATTTATTCGGTAATATTTCCTTTTTTGGATGATTTTCGGGTCAAAATCTACAGGCAAGTCGTTGGTAGGCTTTCCGAAGAACTTGTTCGGTCTCCTCCCATCCTATACAGGGGTCTGTAATGGAAATACCTGTTTTTAAAAGTTTTCTGTCTTCCGCCAAGCTTTGACTTCCTTCATTTAAATTACTTTCAATCATGACTCCTATGATAGAATCATTGCCTCCTGCCACTTGGTTCAGAACTTCATTCAATACTTCCCCATATTTTCGGATGTCCTTAGATGAGTTGTCATGACTGCAATCAACCATGACTGCGGTGGAAACATTTTTTTCTGCAAGTCTTAAAACCGTTTCATCCACCTCTTTCTTTTGATAGTTAGGACCATGAATCCCACCTCTTAGAATGGCATGGCAATCTGGATTGCCATCCGTAGTTACTGCGGATGCCATTCCATCAGGGCCTATACCCAAAAATGTTTGAGATTGAGTGGCTGCTAAAATAGCGTTTATAGCGGGTGTTAAGTTGCCTTCTGTGGAGTTTTTGAATCCAACGGGCATGGACAATCCTGAAGCCATTTGCCTGTGTGTTTGAGATTCTGTGGTGCGCGCACCAATTGCCGCCCAAGATACAAAATCCGATATGTATTGGGGTGTTATTGGATCTACGAACTCCGTGGCTGCTGGAATTCCCATCGCAGTGACTTCATCCAGAAATTTTCGGGCAATTTTCAAACCTTCTGGGATCTCACAGCTTCCGTTTAGGTAGGGATCCATGATCAATCCTTTCCAACCAACTGTGGTTCTGGGTTTTTCAAAATAAACCCGCATAAGAATCAACATCCTATCTTCAAGTTCCCCCGAGAGATTCTTTATTTTTCGTGCATATTCTTTACCGAGTTCGACATCGTGTATGGAACAAGGACCTACAATCACCAAAAGTCTTTTATCCTCTCGGGTAAGGACTCGATGAATTTCGTCACGACTTTTAGCTATGAATTCTCGTTGCTGTTTCGTTTTGTCAATTTCTTTTCTCAACGATTCCGGAGAGGGAAGTGAAACTGAAGAACGGACTCTTAAATCTGAAAGTTTTTGCACATTACTAGAATATAAAATCAAGCACTCAAAACAAGAAGATATTCTTAAGAGCCAGAATAATCATGGAAGCTTCATTGATTGCTTTTAAGAGAATCATTTAAAATTTTTAATGCCCGGACTATGGAGAAGACAAAAATTTTTCATCTGGCAAAAAGCTAGGTATTTTTGCTACACGATCGTACATAATAACACTCCCAGCCACAGCGACATTTAGAGAATAATTACCAGGAATTTGAATGACATCATGGCAAAGGTTCAATACATTCGGACCCAGACCACTTTGCTCATTTCCGAGTAGGTAAACTGCATGCTGTGGATGCTCGTAGGAGGGTAGGGAAACTGCATTTTCTACCATTTCAATACCAACCAGTTTTGCATTGTAAGGGATGTGTTCTTTCAAATCTTCGAAACAACTGTAATGGAACAATGGAATTTTACTCCAGGCTTGAGAGACATCGCTCGTCACTCTTTTGTACTTACGATGAACAGTAAAAATATATGAGGCTCCTAGAACATAAGCAGATCTCCAAAGAGTGCCTACATTAGAAGCATTCGTTCCATGAATGATTCCAATTCCGAAATGACTTCGTTGTTTGTATTTATTCTTAATGGTCGCCACAAATTCAACCCAATGAAAGTAAGCTAAATAATCAGTTCGAATCTGACAAACGCCAGTCCAACAATGTAATTTGTGGGTAGCGATTGCCATTCCATTCATTCCAAGCAAAACGAAAGACAATATCAATTTTTTGACCCATGGTTGGCATATAATCGACCATTTTCCATGCAATCCCTTGCAAACGATCTCCAGATGAATTGTAAAGATGAAACCTAAAATGATCCTTTCCAAAGGGGTTTGGATTGAAAGGCAATTGAACGCTTCGAATTCCAAAAATAGGTTCCCGATTGGTTTGACCAAAAGGCTGCATAAGATCTAGTAGGTCTAGCAAATCTTCCCCTAAATCTTCAATATCTATCCAAGCCTCCACCTCAAGACTTGGGGGAGGCAAGCGTGGACCATACAACTTTTTGATTGCAATGGAGAAACTTTCACGAAAAGCATCCACTTGACCTGCTTCAAGAGTCAAGCCTACAGCCATAGGATGTCCCCCCCATCGAACCAGGTGATCCTTGCATTCATTCATCACTGCAACCAAGTCTACTTTTCCAACACTTCGAGCCGAGCCTTGAGCATAATCTCCATCTTGTCCTAAAACGATCGCAGGTTTGTTGTATTGACGGCAAAGTTTTCCAGCGACTATTCCTACAACCCCAGGGTGCCAATCTGAACTGTAAGCAACAATTCCTCGCATAGAGGTCATCCCTTCTTCAACAAGATTTTCCGCTTCCTGGGCAATTGTGGACTCAATCTTTCTACGATCGAGATTGAGTTGATTCAGTTTATTTGCATATTCTTTACATTTTACAGGATTCGTTTCCAAAAGCATCTGAACAGGAAGCGCTGCATCTGCCAATCGACCACTGGCGTTTATGCGTGGGCACAATTTGAAGGATACGTCTGAAGTTTGTAAAACTCTACTCTCATGAATGCCACTGGACTCGCAAAGCGCTTGAATTCCAGCATTTTTTGAACTTCTAAGTTGGTCCATACCATAGCGAGCTAAGGTTCGGTTTTCTTGTTGCAAGGGAACCATATCTGCAATCGTACCTAGAGCAACTAGATCTAGAAAGTCTTTTATCTTCAACTCATGGGCGATGGAATTTCCTTGTTTTCTCAATTCTTTAATTAGAGCATGAACCACCTTGAAAACAAGTCCAACCGTGCACATATTCTTCCAAGCCAAGCTTGAGTTCTCTGAGCTATGAGGATTGATTAGGGTGAACTCGTCCTGCAAGTTTGGATCGATCGTACATTGGTGATGATCAACCACAATAACATCGATTCCTTGATTCTTTAAATAACTGATTTCTTCAATAGAATTTGTTCCACAATCTAAAGCTACAAAAAGATCCGGTTTTTCAAATTCCATAGCCCGCTCCAAGGCTTGAATACTCAATCCATAGCCCTCATCCAACCTCCTAGGAACTAGGTAGCGAGGATGGGAACCAAAATGTCGTAGAATCAAAACAAACAAGGTCGTGCTGGTGACCCCGTCTACGTCATAATCTCCAAGGACTAGTATTTTTTGACCCCCCTCTATTGCCTCAATCAAGCGAGAAATACAGCGATTCATTCCCGCAATCTTAAATGGGTCGTCCAGATTTGCTAAGCGAGGATTCAAAAAATCCTGAATCATCGTTGCTGAATTCAAGCCTCTTTTTACCAACAAGCGCATCAAAGTTGGATGAATATCTAATTCACCCGACAATGGATCTATAATTTCTACAGGTAGATCTGGTTCTACCCAATCAAACTGGCTTGTTATGCCTTTATCTTCCTCTTCTAGCTTCTTTTTTTCTAATTCCTGGTTGTTGATTTCACTCCTGGTTTTTGAGGGTTATTCTATTTTGACTGTCTTTAAATTTTTATTTGCTATTATCGGTAGATGAGCTCCACTCATAGGTCGGAGTATCCTCTTTCTCTTCAACACTCTTTCGGTTTCCTTTGTGCCACCAGAAAAATACTGGACTCGCAATAAAAATGGATGAAAAAGTTCCGGTCAAAATACCGACTATAAACACAAATGAGAAGTCTTTAATGATACCAGCTCCAAAAATGAAGAGAGAAAATGCAGCCAGTAAGGTTGTAACAGAGGTCAATAAAGATCTAGAAATAACCCGATTGATTGCGATATTCACAACCTTTTTCAAACCAAGGTGTGGATTCAATTTTAACTCCTCTCGGATTCTGTCAAATACAACGATGGTGTCATTGATGGAGTAACCAACAATCATCAGCACCGCTGCCAGCATTGGAGAGGTGAATTGACCACCGACCATAACAAAAATCCCTAGGGTCATTAAAACATCATGCACGGTCGCAACTACAGCCCCAACCCCATATCCTAATTCAAATCGTAGCGCAACATACAACAAAATTCCAAACAATGCCACACCCACAGAAATATAGGCATTTTCCTGAATTTCATCACTCACAGAAGCTCCAATTTGAGATTCTCCCACAAGTTTGAGTCCCTTGTCCGGCATAGCAACAGCCAGCACATCAAAGGTCTCTGTTCCCCTAGAACTCTCTGTTTGAATTTTGAGACGTTCAATCCCATCTCCCAAATCCTTTTGAAAAACAGCGTTTACCTCGCCTAAATTTTTCTCAAGAGCGATTTCGGTAATTTTATTGACTTCCGGTTTCTGAGCGAACTCTATGGTGACTTCATCTCCACCTGTAAAATCAATCCCTAGTATTTTGTCATGCCGGGTTACTAGAGAAACAATTCCTACAATTACAATCAACCAAGAAATCGCAAAAGCTGGCTTTCTTTTGTCTAAAAATGAAAGATTGCTTTGAGGAATAAAATTGAGTCCTAAAATAGACTTTAAACCGATTTTATTGACCAAAATATCAAGCAAAAGTCGGCTTAAGACCAATGCACAAAACATGGACGCACAAATACCAATTGCAAGAGTGATTCCAAACCCTTTGACTGGTCCAGTGCCTAAATAGATCAATATAACCGCAATGATAAAGGTAGTTACATTCGCATCTACAATTGTAGAAAGTGCTTTTTGATAACCTCCAATGAGAGCATTCACAGTGGTCTTGCCCGCCTTCAATTCCTCTCGAATTCTTTCAAAAATTAAAATATTAGCATCCACGCCCATTCCGACAGTCAAAACAAGGGCTGCAACCCCGGGCAAAGTTATCGTTGCCTGCAAACTCCCCAATACACCAACAACAATGAAAACATTGATTGAAACTGAGATCACCGCAACAATTCCACCCAATCCATAGTAAAAAATCATAAAGGCAGCAATCAAACCAGCGCCTAGGTAGCATGCATGAATGCTGCTTTGCTTGGCATCTGCAGCCAATGAAGCACTGACCTCATACTTTTCATCCAGTATAAGAGGAGCATCCAATGGGTTGTTCAAAACATTCGACAGCTCCAACGCCTCTCTTTGATCAAAGTCGCCACTGATTTCCGCAGAACCTGAGGGGATTTCTTCTCTCACTGTGGGAGCACTGTAAAGTTTGCCATCCAAAACAATTGCCAAACGACCTGTGGAACCTGTTCTTTGATTCCCTTCAGCAATTTGTCTGGTGATTGCCGCAAATATTTTGCCTCCCTCATCCGTGAAGTCCATAGAAATAGCAAAGCCGCCGTACTCATTTTGTCGGGCAAACGCATTTTCCAAAATATCCCCAGGAGCCATGGGCAGTGTTTCGACATACAAATAGTCCTCGATGATTTCTCCCGTGCTTGATTCCCGCTCTTTCACTAATATTTCGTATCCAGAGACCTTTTTATCCTCGGCAGAAACAGGAGTCAGGTAACGATGCACTTGTCGAAATTCTAAACGCGCTGGTTTTTGAAGGGTATCGATATACTCAGGATTTTCGCGAGTGTACATCCCAGGCAATTGAACTTCCACTCCATTGGAACCAGATTTCCTTATGATTGGTTCCGCAACTCCAAGACCATTCAAACGCTGACCCATGATCTCAATGACCTTATTCAACTGCTCTTCTTTTTCAAAATCAGAGATTGCTTTGTTTTTGGTATCGTCGATTTTTAATGTAAATGCGACGCCTCCCTGAAGATCTAAGCCCATTTTGAGTGGGCTTTGAGAGTTTTTAAATAAAGTTCTTACAATGATGTCATTCCGTTTTTTAACATTTTTGACACCAGAGACATTCAATTCAGTAAAAATAGTAGCATAGTCATAAGCATTTTTTCTTCCCAACTCCTGCAATCCTACATAATAGGTTGCGTACTTCTTGGACTCAATGCCATCCAAGATTGCAGAATCTAGAGCCTTAAAGGTCTTGGATCCCTGACCTTTTTCTTGAACATAATCCTGGAAGGGATAATCCTGCAAAGGGAACATACTTGCCACAGCCCAAACAAGGACTATAGCAGTTGCGATAAATTTACCGATTAAATTGCCTGACATCCGATTAAGAATTGTTTTTTTCTAGAACCTTCGCGATTGCATTCTTTGTGAACTCAATTCTTGAATTTTCCCCAACTTTAACAACAAAACGGTCCTCTTTGACGCTTGTAATTGTCCCGTAAATGCCACCCGTAGTGACCACTGGATCTCCAGCACTCAACTCTTTCAACATCTTTTCATGTTGTTTCTGTTTTTTGCGCTGAGGCGCAATCATTAAGAACCACATCCCTGCGAACATAAGGCCCAAAAAGATAACCATATTCAAACCTCCACCAGCCGGTGGTTGAGCCTGAGCGAATGATATATAAGAAATGTCCATCGTAATAGTAATATAATTGTAGTCGTGTAATTGAAAAAACTTAATAATTTAATGTGCAATGACACAAAAGACAAGCCCTCAATTAACCATCTCTCAAGACTCTTTCTAAGAAGCTACCTTTTTTGTTCTCCTCTTTAGAAAATATAGATTTATTTACGAAGAAAAATTATTCATATTATACAAGTTGGATTCCTCTTTTTTAATCCTAAATTCAAGGATGCTTGGAATCTTTTCTGAATTCCCTGATTTCAATCTTGGCTTCTATAAAACAAATAGCCATGAATTTTCAATTTTAATGCAGATATCTCATTTGCCCTAAAAATTTGAAATTTTTACTCTATGATTTATGAAAATCCCAATATGATTATCGATGCAGATAACTCTCATTAATGTTCATGCATTTCATTCATTATAGAATCTGAATCTAATAGAAAATAAAGATTTGAAGTGTGGCTTGCACAATGGAACTCCCAAAAATTCAAATTCTTTTCAAATATTCAATCCAATTATCCAAAATAGAATTCCTAATTTTGCCATCCATTCTTTGGCCAATATTGAACAACAGAAAAATCATTCTCATTCATTCTGCAAATTCCTCATTTCTATAACTCTTGAAAAGAACGTACAGCGAGCCTTTAAAATAATTCATCTTCATTACAAAATGCTTTCAAGATTTTTTAAATCCCTATTTTAAGTAAAATAAAGGACTATGTAAAATTAAGGACAGGCAATATAGGCTTACTTTGATTTGAATTGGTAATTAAATGAATTAGAATTCGAGTTTGAAAAAGGCATTGAATATATATTTGATGGTTGGAACGTGATACTTGAGAAAGCTACCGAAGG
>CAJWYM010000031.1 GCA_913049555.1 uncultured Opitutia bacterium | reverse complement strand
AAATCCTTAATTGCGGCAAGGACCTCCGTAGACGCAAAAAAGTTTCATTCTAAACAAAGCTATCAATGGAGAAATCCAACTTTTGGAATTCAATACGAAGAGGACCTTTTTTTTCAAAACTTGAAGGAAAGCAATCTTACTTTAAATCTGACTCAAAACTTTCCAGTTCCAAAGAAGATATTTCTCTTAAAAAAGAGGGCTTCTTTGGAAATCGAATTAGAAAAACTGAAAATTAAAGAATTGGAACAAGATTTGAAAAAAAACGTGCTGATTTCTTATGAAAAAATTCGATTTCTTTCTAGTTCCCTAAGTATTTTAAATGATCAACTGGACTTACTGTCTGGTTTTTTAAAATTCATTTCTTCAAAATTAGAACTTGGAGAAAGCTCTTTATTTGCTGTAAATCTCATAAAACTAGAAAGATATGGAATTTTGCAAGAAATCGATCATTTGAGTCATGATAAATCAAAAGAACTCGTTCAACTAAAATATTTGATAGGGAAAAATGAAACTCTCAATCTCCATTTCCCTGAAAACTTTTATTCTAAAGATCCTCTTTTTACAAATCCACCCTCGGTTCCCATGAGTGTCATTCAATCTCGCCCAGAATATAAAAGAATCCAACAATCTCTTCGGATTGCTAAAACGAGCAAAGAACTTGTAGAATTAGAAAAATGGGACCATTTCAATGTTCGACTTATTTTGAAACAAGAGAAATCAAAAGAATATGCCAATTTAGAAAGCTCGCAATTTTTGGGGCTCGGATTGGAGCTTCCCATTCCAATTTTAAATAATTTCAACAACAAAAAGAGACAGATTGAAACTGAAATTAAAAAAAATGAAATTCTTTTAGAAGCGACAGTTAATAAAATTCAATCTACTTGTTTCAACCTTCGAACGTCTCTGATTCATCAAAATGAGAAAATTCAACATTACCAAAAGAATGTAGAACCATTGCTCCATGATAATATCAACATGATGGAACGCGCCTACGAATTGGGCGAGGTCTCTCTAAAAGAACTCTTTCGAAGTCAAAAACAACTTCTTGAAATCCGCTTGGAGCACCTAAGCTTGCATCACAGGATTCATAAAAATAAAACGCTTTGGTCCTCCGCGAGTGGCCTTCATTTTTAGAACTCTATATGAACCTGACTCTTCCGAATCCTCATACTTTGAATGCCTAGGCTTGCAGGATACCAAAATGCCCGTTGAGATTCTTTCAGATTCTCTCAAGTGTAAAACTTATTATGAAATTTCAAAACCAAACTTTTTCTTTACTCATTTTCTTTTTTTATCTATCGAATGCTTTTTCAAGCCCTAATCTCAATCCTAGCTTGAAAATACTGAACGAAAATGCCTTACAAAATCTAAAAATTGAAACGGTTGAAGTGGCTCAAGGATCCTTCGTGTCCACGCTTTTTGCAATCGGGCAAATTCAAGTAAAGCCTTCTCATAAAAGTGCACTCTCTACCCGAATTCCAGGCCGAATTACAAAAATCCATGCATATGAGGGAGAATCCGTTACTGAAAATCAAATATTGGCTGAAATAGAGACTCGGAAAGTCGGGAATCCCTCCAAAGTCATTACTCTAAGAGCCAAAAAATCTGGCATCATTTTAAATTCTTACATCCAATTGGGAGAACCTGTAGAACCTCAAAAGATTTTAATGGAAATCTACGATCCCACAATCCTATGGGCCATTGCTAAAATTCCAGAGGGACAAATATCAAAAATTTTGATCGGGGCACAATCTGAAATTTATATTCCGGCGATTGGGAACAAGCGAATCAAAGCTTCGTTGCTAAGGTTTGGAACTTCTACAAAAACTAAAGCTGGGACTTTGGATGCCATTTTTGAATTGAAACACCCTGAAGTTCGTGTCCTACCCAATATGAGGGCTGAATTCTCAATCATTGTGAGTCAGCGCGAAAATGTTTTTTCAATCCCGATTCATTGCATTCAAGGCTCCGAGTCTAACCCCTATGTTTTTGTTAGAGATTTTGATTTAGAAAATGCCTTCATCAAGACCCCTGTTTTGATAGGAGAAAAAAACAAAGACCGGGTTGAAATCATAAATGGCCTCTTTCCCAGTGATGAAGTGGTTAGCTCTGGATCCTATGCTTTAAGTTTCGTTGGGGACGAAAGTGCTATTTCTCTCAAAGAAGCATTAGATGCTGCTCATGGTCACGAACACAATGAAGATGGTTCTGAAATTACAGGTTCGCAAAATGCAAAGGCTTCCAAAGTGAATTCACAGAGCTCTAAGATTCAATGGATCCTCTATACAATCTCTGGTTATGCCCTTATAATTACCCTTATTGCTCTATTTCTATTACAAAAATCGATCGGAATTAAAGATTCCCAAATTTAAGCCGAATCGATGTTAGATTTACTAATAAAATTTGCTTTAGCCCAAAGGGGACTTGTTTTGTCCATTGCTTTTGCCCTTCTTGTATTCAGCTTTAAAAAGGCATCTGATCTACCCGTTGATGTGCTTCCTGATTTAACGAAACCAACGATAATCCTAATGACTGAGTGTCCAGGGTTCTCCCCTGAAGAAGTCGAAAAGCTTGTAACAATCCCACTAGAGAATGCCTTGATAGGTACTGCCGGGGTTTCTCGTTTGAGAAGTATCAATGATATCAGCCTCTCATTGATCTATTTAGAGTTTAGTTGGGATACAAAAATTTACCAAGCGCGGCAATGGGTTCAAGAAAGGCTTACGAACTCCTCAGAAAAATTACCCTCAGGTATATTCCCCTACATGACCCCCGTGGCGTCTCTTATGGGAAATATTATGCTTATTGGCCTCAACGATCCGAGTGGAACAATCAGTCCTACAGAAATTAGGACTTTGGCAGACTGGAAAATAGCAAAAAAAATTCAAACGATCCCTGGAATCGCTGAAGTGCTTTCAATTGGAGGCGGTGTTAGGCAAATTCACATCCAACCAAATCCCAATAAAATGATGGCCCATGGAATCGATTTGGAGGAAATTCTTCAAGCAGCCCGCCAAGCCACAAAGAATACTTCTGGGGGGTTCTTGATTGAATCCAATCAAGAAATCATGGTTCGTAACTTAGCAATGACCTCCGATTTAGATTCTATTGGCAAAACAATTGTTGATTACAGAGCGAATAGACCCATTTTGTTGAAAGATGTATGTTCCATTCAATGGGAAGTTAAGCCGATGCGAGGAGATGCTGGCCTAGGTTCAAAATCAAGACCAGATTCAGCAAAAAGTAAAAATCTTGGTCATCCTGGAGTGATTATAAGTATCACAAAATCCCCCGGATTTGACACCCTAGAATTGACTGAAATCATTAAGGAACAGTTGTTTGAATTAGAAAAAACACTACCCAAGACTTTACAGATCCTTCCTCTTTATGATCAATCTGATTTTATCCACCTAGCAATCGGTAATTTGAAAGAAGCCCTTCTAGATGGTGCTCTAGTCGTAGCCATCGTTTTGCTTTTATTTTTATTGAATTTTCGAATCACTTTAATCACCTTGACTGCAATTCCACTCTCATTAGGAATCACAATTTTAGTTTTTGATTTATGCAATCTAAGTGTAAATTCAATGACTCTTGGGGGCTTGGCCGTATCTATTGGAATCGTAGTGGATGATGCCATTGTAGATGTTGAAAATGTATTTAGAAGACTTCGAGAAAACAAATCGCTGTCGAAACCAAAATCAAGACTTCAAGTAATTGCAAATGCATCCGCGGAGGTTAGATCCTCTATTTTTTATGCCACAGCCTTGATTGTTTTAGCTTTCTTACCTCTTTTGGCATTGAGAGGATTAGAAGGTAGACTCTTCTCTCCGATTGCAATTGCAACGATGGTGAGCATGGCCGCCTCTTTCGTTGTATCATTAACTGTCATCCCAGTTCTCTGCTCTTATTTAATAGACCCTCAAAAAAATGAGTTTGAAAAAGATCCTTTTTTAGCCAGAACGATCAAAACCCTCTATAAAAATACTTGGTTGCGCTTCTCCTTGTCTCAACCTTTGATTCTCCTATTTGTTTGTTTTCTATTGGTGATTGCAGCCTTTGCAACCACCTACACAATGGGTGGTAATTTTTTACCTCCATTTAGGGAACCCACAGCAGTCATTGCAACAACGACAGCCCCTGGAACTTCCTTAAAAAAGACAAGTGCGATGGCTGACTTAGCTCAAGAAATTCTTTTGCAAATTCCGGAAGTGGAGACGGTTGGGTACCGTGCTGGAAGAGCTGAGAAGGGAGATCACATTGTTCCTGTCTCTACGGTTGAATTTGAAGTTCAATTCAAAGATTCTAAAAGAACCCGATCAGAGATTTTTGCTGACCTAAGAGTCAAAATGAAAAGCATACCTGGAACCTTCAGTGCGATCAGTAGTCCTCTTGCGGATCGAGTGGGTCATATGTTGAGTGGTGTCCCAGCCAAAATTGCTATTAAAGTCTTTGGTCAAGACTTGGATACCTTAAAAGCAATTGGACAGAAAATTACTGATGAAGCAAGAAAGATCCCTGGTTTAGAGGAAGCAAGATTAGAGCAACAAGCTCTAATTCCTCAATTGCGCATCGAGATCGATCGAGACCGTGCTCTAAGTTATGGGGTCACTCCTGGAGCTATCAATGAACAATTAGGTATCTTTTTAGCTGGAAAGAAAGTTGCTCAAGTTTATGATGAGCACAGAGTGTATGACATCGTAGTCCGTTTGGGTAAAGAATGGAGGGAGGATGTAGATAAATTGCGTACCATTCAGATTCACACTCCAAGGGGCAAAGTTTCACTGTCCTCGATGGTCTCTTTCAACAACGCGACGGGTCCAAATGCAATCATGCGTGAAAATACCCAAAGAAGAATAGTTGTATCTATAAATCCAACAGTGAGTGATCTGAACAAATCCGTGGAGGCACTCCAATCAAAAGTGGAGGATTCCATTCAGTTGCCAGAGGGGTACCACCTAAGATTCGAAGGGGAATACCAGGCCCAACGAGAAGCCAAAAAGACAATATTCATTTTATCAGCGATCATTCTTTTACTGATTGCTTTCTTACTTTACAATCATTTTAAAAGTGTTCCTCTTGTCTTATTAGTTTTAACAATCATTCCTATTTCACTTATCGGGAGTGTATTCTTTACAAAAGCGACTCTAGATAATATCAGTGTAGCAACCCTTGTCGGATTTATAGCAATTGCCGGCATATCCGCCAGAAACAATATTATGCTTATCTCGCATTATATTCATTTAATTCAACATGAAGGAGAACATTTTTCTAGATCAATGATTGAACGGGGAACTTTAGAGAGGGTGGTTCCTATTTTAATGACTGCTCTTTCGGCGGGAGTGGCACTCATACCCTTTGTCCTTGCATCGGAAGAACCCGGCAAAGAAATTTTGAACCCTGTATCGATTGTTATTGTAGGAGGATTATTAAGTTCTACGATCATTGGCCTTGGCCTTACACCTGCCTTGTTTTACACTTTTTGTAAAAAAACCGTTTCCACCTCAAACGATATAAATTCCACCTTGCCTAAATAATCTCTTATACATCTAAGCATCTACTAAAAATAATGAAAAATACTCTTTTAATTTCATTTTCCATCTCATTGATCTGCTTTATTTCTTGTAGTAAGAACGATCAAGAAATGGATAGTCACGGACATCATGAACATTCCAGTGGTCACTCACATCACGACCACTCTCATCAAAACGATCACTCTCATTCCCACCATAAAGATCTCCTACAACAAAAAATTGAAAAAGGCCCTAATGGCGGTCGTTTGATAACAGAAATCACTCCAAACTTCGAATTTTTTGTCAAACAAGACAACACGGTTCAACTCACCTTTATCGATCAAAATAAAAAACCAATACCTCCTACAGGAGCCATTGTTCAGATTATTGGAGGCGATCGCAAAGATCCAACCGTTTTAGAGTTCAACCCTGAAGGAAATGTTTTAATATCAAACTTAAAATTACCGAAAGGAAACAACATTCCATTGATTGTATTAGTCAATCAACCGAATGGTGAAAAGCTGAAAACAAAATTTAATTACAAAATTGAAGAGTTCCCCAAGGTTCCATAATAAAATACCTTAGCTCCCTGAATTTCTACGATAATCTTTAAAATTCAATACAAGAATACATTAGAAATAGAATCCAAAATATTATTTCTTGATTAAAACAACCAAGCCTTTTTCCATCAAAATACGAACATATTCCTGCAAAAGACCTTTGGCCTCAAAAAAGGTGAGTTTTTCATTTTCCATGAACTCATAAACAATTTGAAGCAGGTAGGATTTACCATCTATTCTTTCATATAAATACCGTCCATAACCATCTAAATGATATACTTTGACCTTTGCCCCACCAGTCAAACGAAGTGCCATTGGAATCAAGCCCTTTTTTTTAAATTCAATTTCGACCCTCAATGCACCCGAATCTCCAACAGACTTCTTAACATGTTCATTCTGAATTGGAATGACTTGAAGTTGTTCTAAAATATTTTGAGGTTTTTCATTCTGCCGATTCGGGGTTACACTATGCATATTGAATAGATCTAAACAAAAGTAATTTTTCAATCAATAGAAATTACAAAGAATTGATTTTTAAAAAGTAGGATCTTATCCATTGGAACCTAAAACCCGCTTAGGTTTGTGAAAAGTTTGCAGAAAAGAAACTTCAAATTTTGTTTTGAGATTTAATAGGACTAAAATGAACCTCTTCGTTCAGAAAGCTAAAATTACACTGATTTGAAGTGGAACTCTTCTCCTAGCGAACCACCCGACCAGATGCAGAACCCCCCATCAAAGACTCCACCTCTGCTCTTGTTGAAAAATTGAAATCTCCTTTAATGGAATGTTTTAAACAAGAGGCAGCCACTGCATATTGAACCGCTACTTTTGATTCTTTTAATTGATCCGTCGTTAAGGCAAAAATCAGACCTCCTGCGAAAGAGTCGCCTCCCCCAACTCGATCTACGATATTTTTGATTTCGTAAGATTGATAAGTTCCATCCTCGTTCAATGGTGCAAAATATGCTTTTTCATCCGCTACCTCATAGAGCATAGCACCCCAATTGTTATGACTCGCCGACAAGCTTTCCCGGAGTGTAATTGCAACCTTCTCAACGCTCGGATAAAGAGCTGCAACTTGTTTCGCCACATCAGGATAACGGCTGGTATCTAGGTGACCAGATTCAACATCCGTGTCACCTGCATGAATATTGCAAACATCCGCACAATCTTCTTCATTGGCGATGACAACATTAACATATTTTAGAATTTCTGCCATTGTTTTGCGAGCAAGCTCTTTTGCATCCTCGCCCTTTTCTCCCCACTGCCAAAGCTTCTTTCTAAAATTTAAATCACAAGAAACCTTCACACCGTTTGCTTGGGCTTGTTGAACTGCATACAAACTCACCTCCGCTGCATTTTTAGATAAAGCTGGTGTGATTCCGCTGATATGAAACCAGCTGGCACTTTCAAAAATCATTTTCCAATTGTATTGATCTGCGTGAAGTAAAGATACAGAGGAATCCGCACGATCGTAAATAACATTGCTGGGACGCTGATTGGCTCCAGCCTCCAGATAATACATCCCTAATCTTCCTTCATCGGTTCGAATAATAAAACTCGTATCAATCCCAACTGCCCGGACAGAGTCCACTGCAGATTCGGCAATAGAATGTTTCGGCAATGCAGTCACGTAGCGTGCATTGCCACCAAAGTTACAAACAGATGCAGCTACACTTGCTTCGGCACCTGCGTAAGTAACTTCAAATTCTCTAGTTTGACGAAGGCGCAGATTTCCTGGCGTAGCCATTCTTCCCATAATCTCTCCAAATGTGACAATTGTATTCATATTTATTCCTTTTATTAATCTCTTAAATTATTGTTTGATTGCCTGTATTGCTTCAGCAGCTCGACTGGAGATCTCTTTAAAATTACCTTCTCGAACTTGTTCATTCTGAACAATCCAAGATCCACCAACGGTTAAGACGGCATCCAGGGCTAGATAATTATTTAGATTCCCAGCATGAACACCTCCCAAGGGAAAATATTGAATTCCAAGGTGGTTGTAGGGTGTAGAAATGCTTTTCAGGTAGGGTATTCCTCCACAGCTTTCAGCAGGAAAGAATTTTACAAATCGGCATCCCATAGAAATCGCCTGTTCCAATTCAGAAGGAGTCATAATACCGGGAGCAAAAGGAAAATTTGCATTTATAGAAGCTTCAATGACTTTAGGATTCAGACCCGGAGCAACTCCGAAATCTGCACCTAGATCAGAGACTGTTTGTAATTGATCTACCGTTAGAATTGTACCAACTCCAACAGTAATTTCTGGAACGTGTTTGCAAATTTCCTCCAAACCCTTCAATCCAGCTTCTGTTCTCAAGGTAAGTTCGATCGTATGGATCCCCCCTTCTAATAATGCCTCCGCAATCGGCACTGCATCTTTTACATTTTCAACAGAGAACCCAGCGACTATTGGGTTTTTCCCTAACTTTTCTAATAATTCTTTAGAAAATAAACTCATTTTAAATCCTTTATTTATGACTCTATTAGAACAGAAACTCGTTTCACGGTTAAGTATTCTTCTAAACTGTATCTGGAACAATCCTTACCAACCCCACTCTGTTTCAGTCCACCATGAGGCAATTCAACAGAATAATGAGGTTCATTGATACAAACACTACCCGCTTCAATTTCTTGTGCCGCCTTCAATGCTTTTGATAAATTAGAAGTAAATACATAGGCAGCCAATCCTTCACTGACATCATTGGCCAAGGCTATTTCATCCTCGTCATCGCTGAAAGAATAGATCGGCAAAACAGGACCAAAAATTTCTTTACGACACATCGTTTGTCCATGAGTCATGCCAGTCAAGACGGTGGGTTGCATGAAAAACCCAGGTCCTTCTTTTGCAGAACCTCCAGCTGCTATGGTAGCTCCCTCCTTCACAGCTAGATCTATCATAGCTAACACATTGTCTCGCTCTTGAGAGGAAATCATCGGACCCATTTCAACCGATGAAGTAATTTCTAAGACTTTTTCGGTAAATTCCTCAAGAATCGAATCATGCACATAACAACGATTCGGGGATACACAAACTTGCCCAGTATTTGCAAATTTTAAACCTACTATTTTTTCGGCTGCTTTTGCTAGATCCGCATCAGGGTAAACCAGAACAGGCGCGTTTCCACCTAATTCTACAGAAAATTGTTTGATACTTGAACAGGAGCTCTGCATGACAGAAAGTCCTCCACGAGTAGAGCCTATCATAGTTACCATTGCTGGGATTTCACTCTCCAGTGCAGGCTTGAAGACTTCTTTATCTTTGCAAGCGATCATATTTACAACGCCATCTGGGATCCCTGCTTCTTTCGCTAAATAGCCGACCTCTAAAGAAGCCAATGGAGTGAATTCAGAGGGTTTTATTATGGCAGAGCAGCCGGCTGCTAGAACAGGACCCAGCTTGTATCCGACATTCAATAATGGAAAATTCCAAGCCAACAAGCCTACAACGACACCTAGAGGCTGTCTTTGTATGTAATTTAAAAAACGACCACTAGGATCTTGAATCACTGGCTGATCCATGCGTTCATATTCTTCAACAAAGAATTTAAGACATGTAATTAACATTCCAAAATCATACTCCGCATTATCCCTTGGTTTTCCAGTCTCGCTAATTAAGAGAGAAATCAAACCTTCTTTTTCACGCTCCAAGATTTCAACATATTTTAAGATCTTCTCTTTACGAACAGAAGGCTTTTCTTTGGACCAAACCTTGAAACCTTCTTTAGCCGAGGAAAGAGCCGCTTCGATTCCATGGGAATCTACCTCTGTAACAGTCGCCAACACCTGATTTGAAGAAGGATTGATTACGTCAAAGAATTGATCTCCATCTACGATATTCCCGTTGATTAAGGATGCATATTTTTTAGAACTCATTTTTTTGCCTCAGTTGTTTGAATTGTGAAAGTTTGCATTGCCTTGCGATCTGGTTCTACCCCTAAGCCTGGAAGAGAAGGAACCTTTAGCTGACCATTCTCAATTTCTAAAGCAGTGGAAAACATTTCATCCCGCATGGGATTCGGAGTTAAATCTGACTCCAAAAGAGGCTCTCGAACCTCTGCCCGCCCAGGCTCGACATAAGTAGTTGCTAGAAAATGAGCAGCCGTCGCCATGTTTAACATCGTTCCCCAAGCATGAGGGATCACATTAACTCCTAAAGAGGAAGCAATCGCTCTAATTTTTAAAGACTCTGTAGGACCCCCACAATAAGCGAGGTCTGGTTGAGCGAATTGAACCCCACCCTCAGACAAAAGATCTTGAAAACCCCATCTTGTTTGCTCGCATTCACCTGTTGCTAATGGAATTTGAAGCCGATCTGATAATTGTCTGAACTGCTTCATGTAATTGGGAGACAGGGGCTCTTCAAACCAAAGATAATTGTTGGCATCCAACAATTTTCCAATGGTTGTAGCTTCAGACAAATCATAAGCATGGTTTGAATCTGCCATCAATGCAATTTTTGGGAAACGCTTTCTCATTGCCTCGATCAGTTGTTGATCGAAATCCATATTTTTTCCCACTTTTATTTTGAGAGCTTTGTATCCACTTTCAACGTAACCCTCCGCTTCCTCTAGAATTAAATCCAACAAATCTGCCTCAGGAATTTTTCGAAAATACATACCTGTAGCATAACAAGAGAGTTCCTCCCGAACCCGTCCTCCCATCAATTCGGAGGCTGAAAGATTCAATAATTTCCCTTTTAAATCAAAAAGAGCCATATCTAAACCACTCATAGCACCCATCATAATTCCTTTTCTAGAAAAATCTAAACCTGCTCGCCAATTATTATGCCAAATAGCTTCATTTTGGGTTCCATCTTTTCCAATCATGAGGGGAGCATAAAAAGATTGGATTGCGCATTGAGTGACTTCAGCAGGGCCGTAGCATTCTCCCCAACCAATTGCTCCTGAGCTATCTACAATTTCGACTATCAAATTATTCCGAACACTGTAGTGCCATTGAGAAAATCCAAATGATTCTTCTAACTTGTGCTGAAGTCTGTGGGTTTTAATCGATTCAATCATATCTCAAAATTATTTTAATTAATAATATAATATTACTAATACAAAAATTAGAATTTGTCAAATGAGTCTAAACGAATTTTTGCAGATCAAAATTTTAAGGGGTATTGGATACTGAAGTACATGAACCAAAAATATTCAAAGTTTAAAATAGGGAAACAATGCAGTTCTAAGTTATAAATGGATTGGAGTAAGAAAAAGTCACTGGAAGCCCTTAAGTTATTAAAAAAGCCTCTGCAATGGGGAGGATAAGAAAAACAGGGAATTAATTAAGAACTCCGTATTTATCAAGGCGAGTTGCCAAATGATCAAAATGCGCAATCATAGAAGCCTTCGAGAGATCCACTTGTCTTGCTGCAATTGAATTTGCAATGGCCTTATGAATAGGAATCGATTCTAAATTATCCTCCTGCTTATTGTTTGTCATTTTCAAAGTATAACTTTGAGCAAAATGGATCACATTGATAATAGGATTGAACAATGGATTCTTTGCACCCATTAAAATTGCTTTATGAAAATCCAGATCTGCTTTTGAATACTCCTCCGGGGAGTCCGCTAAACTTTCCATCTTATTGGCTTGCTCAACAACAAAATCAAGTAATTCCTGAGGTCCATTCTTAGCCACAATTGAAGCAGCCTCTGGCTCAATAGCACTTCGCAATTGATGCAAATGTTGGAAAAAACCTCCCGATTGATCAGTGACAACACTCCAATTTAAAACATCAATATCCAAAAAATTCCACTTCTCGGTCGGGCAAACACTGGTTCCCTTCTTTGGTTTTGATTCTACAAGACCTTTAGCAATTAAGGCACGAATTGCCTCTCGAGTAACCGTTCTACTCACATCATATTTACTTCTTAATTCTTCTTCACTAGGAATACAACTGTCCGTTGCAATTTCCCCAGAAATGATTTTTTTTCCAAGTTCATGAACTAACTGTCCGCATAAATTTAATCCCATATCTATTCTCCGATAAGTTTATAATAGTATTATTTAACTTAATATACCTATTTTAATTTCTCAAGTCTTAGTTTTGGTGCTATTATAATATTATCAATACTTCTATTTTAAAGCTATTTAAAGCGAAAGGATCTAAAGAAAGATTATGAAATCGAAAATTTTTTCCAAATAGCATCCTAAATAACCCTAAAATAAGTGCTTTAATGATGTTTTACCTTAATTTTTAGAGGTTTTATTTCAAGTTGGAAGTATTCAGATCGTGAAAAAAGTTAATACCTAGAATTAAAAACCATACTGTTGGTTCAATCCGCATAAATCCAATTGATTTTACTTTTTTAAAATTATGTAATCCCTTTCGTTATGAAAAAAAAATCAGCCCCTCCATTCAAATACCAAAGTATCACTCCTTTAGGTGAGGACAATATTGAATACCGTTTGCTGACAGATGAATATGTAGAGGTGAAAACATTTGAAGGTAAAGAAATTTTAAAAATAAAACCAGAGGCATTGACAGCAATTGCGCAAGCAAGCATGAGAGATATTGCCTTTTTTCTCAGACCCAAACATTTGGAGCAAGTTTCCCAGATTCTCAAAGACCCCGAGGCTTCCAAAAATGATCGGGATGTAGCGCTTCGAATGCTAAAAAATGCTGAAGTATCTTCGCACGGGATATTGCCTTTTTGCCAAGATACTGGAACTGCGATTATTATGGGTAAAAAAGGGCAGCAGGTTTGGACGGACTGCAACGATGAGGAGGCTCTTTCAAGAGGAGTGTACAATACATACACCACTGAAAACTTGCGCTACTCGCAAACGGCACCCATTACAATGTTCGAGGAAAAAAATACAGGATGTAATCTTCCCGCACAAATTGACCTCTATGCAAGCTCTGGAATGGAGTACAATTTTCTTTTTATTGCCAAAGGTGGGGGATCCGCAAACAAAAGCTTTTTATTTCAAGAAACAAAGGCATTATTAAACCCAACTTCGTTAGAGAAGTTTTTAATTGAAAAAATGGCGACTCTTGGTACAGCGGCTTGCCCCCCCTATCACATTGCTTTTGTAATCGGCGGAACAAGCGCAGAAAACTGCCTTAAAACGGTGAAGTTGGCTTCGGCAAAATATTTAGACCCCTTACCCAGATCTGGGAACGAATACGGTCAAGCATTTCGAGACATTGAAATGGAAGATAAATTATTAAAACATGCTCAAAAACTAGGTTTTGGTGCGCAATTTGGGGGTAAGTATTTTGCTTTAGATGTTCGTGTAATTCGAATGCCTCGTCACGGTGCTTCGTGTCCAGTTGCTATGGGAGTATCCTGTTCCGCAGATAGAAACATGAAAGCCAAAATCAATAAAGAGGGGATTTGGTTAGAAAAATTAGAAACAAATCCCGGTCGTTTCATTCCCGATATGATGGATGAAAAGAGGGATTCAAAGATTGTTCCAATCAACTTAAACAAACCTATGGAGCAAATACTCTCCGAGCTCAGTCATTACCCAATCCAAACTCAATTAAGCCTAAATGGAACAATTATAGTCGCACGAGACATCGCTCATGCCAAGTTGAAAGAAAGGATGGACAAGGGAGAGGGGCTCCCAGAATACTTTAAAAATCATCCCATTTACTATGCCGGTCCTGCTAAAACTCCCGAAGGGATGCCCTCTGGATCTTTTGGTCCCACAACTGCAGGTCGCATGGATAGTTATGTCCTTCCATTTCAAGAGGCAGGAGGCTCCATGGTTATGATTGCGAAAGGAAATCGAAGCCCTCAAGTAACGGAATCCTGTAAGAAATTTGGAGGTTTTTATCTTGGATCTATTGGGGGACCCGCCGCATTATTAGCCCAAGATAATATCCAAAATGTGGAAATTCACGAATACCCTGAACTAGGTATGGAAGCTGTTTGGAAAATTGAGGTGAAAGACTTTCCAGCCTATATTTTAGTAGATGATAAAGGGAATGATTTCTTCTCAACGATTAAAGATTCCTGCAATGCTTGTGTGGCATCGGTAAGTGGATAAATCTCTGTTGATTAGAGGATTTTACCATCCTTTAAATTAGAATTAAATCTACCAATAGCCACAAAAAATCGTGCTTAAAATTCATTCTTGAAATCTATTTCATTTCCTGTTTGAAATAAGGACTTTATTAATTTTAACCTCTTATTTTTAGACGAACAAACCTATGAATACCAACAAAATTTCAACGATAACAGGCGTTATAATAGTACTTACTCTGGTATTATTTTTCTCAGGAAAAAACAAAAATCAAAAAGGCAGTGAGTATGAGATTGTCGGCAACTCCTTGCTGTCTGAAGAGGTGGTAAAAGAAATGGATACGCTCATAATTGAGAATGGTTCTGATTCTATTAAGATTTCTAAAGATAAAAACGAGGGTTGGTTGCTGAACAATCATCACAACATACCTGTAGACTTTGAAAAACTTTCCACATTTGCGAATGAATTGTTAGAAAATAAAGTAGAACGCTTTGTAAGTTCCAAAAAGGAAACGATGGATCGTTTGGAATTTGGAGACAAAAGAGTTCTTATTAAATATGCTGGTAAAGATTTTATCCTTAATATTGGAAAAGAGGGGAAATCCGAGGGTAGTTTTATCCAATACATATCCGACAAATCTGCATATTTGTCCGATAAATCATTAGATTTAAACACAGACAAAAATCACTGGATTGAGAAAAAACCGTTCAAAAGCCTCCAAGCGGATGACATTCAGTCGATTTCACTTAAATCAAGCAATCTAGAAATGTTCTCATTCTCAAGAGCGACCAAAGAGGATGAATTTGACTCGGTAAGAACTCCGGATGGCATGTCACTGAATCAAACTGAAATTAATAGCTTGATAGAAAACATTATCAACCTTCAATTTACAGATTCTCGATCCTTGGAAGATTCAGAAGTTCAGGAAGGTATGCAAAAATTTCAAACCTTAGTGATGAAAACCTTTGAAACCGAAGATACATTCACTCTTGAAATTGGAAGAAAACCGGAAGAAGTTATTGAAAATGAAATTCAAGACTCCGCACAGGAGGGTAAAGAACCTCAAAACAAAACTATCCCTGCAGGCCCAGTGGTTGTAAAATTCAACTTTTCTGACGAAAAAAATATTTGGAACTTAGCCCAAAAAGAAACGGCTTTTATAGCCAGTTCCTACAGCTTCAACCAATTTGACAATGTTGCTGGCAAAGTATACGAGGAAAGTAGCCCCGAACAGGATCCCGGGAATTAATTCTGAGAATTTTTTAATATTGCTACCCCTATTAATTGAGAAATAGAGTTGAATTTTTTTAATTAACAAGTATTACTATTATAATATTACTTATTAATTAATTTAACAATCATTATGAAAATTACACTCTTACTCGCGTTTTTAGCTTGCTACTTCCATTCCCTCCATGCTTTTGAGTCCAACTCAGAATATGCTTTTATTGGAGAACAGGGCAATGAGAACTGGTATTATGGCTCTATAGACCTTGACGGAGTTTATGAGCAATACGACCACTATGATGAACAAGGAAGAGGATGGTGGATGGATGCTTACGACAATTTCAAATACGGCAACTGCCTAGCAGCCAATCAACATCCAGGACCCATGGCTGAATCTGTCAGGAGTTTTAAATCTCCTAAAAGAGGAAATATCACCATCTATGAAAGTTTGCCGGTAATCCATCATGATGACAATGGCGATGGAGTGACTCTTCGAATCTTAAAAAACGAAGACCAAATCTGGCCAAAAGGAGAGGATCCTGCTTACCTGACCACAGATATTGACAGTGTCACAACTCCTAAGATCTCGGTGAAAGTCAACAAAGGAGATATGATCCACTTTGCAGTAGGTTCTAATTTATCTACAAGAAAAGATCAAACCAACTGGGTCATTGAATTGGAGTTAAAATAAAAATAGTACATCCCCATTTTTAAATAGAAAATGCCGTCTCTATGACGGCATTTTTTTCCTTAGTTTATAAGCAATCAGCCCATAGAACGAATGAGCGATTGGATCTCAGACAATTTACTTTGATTGTCTATCAGCTGTTTCCGAGCACCCTCCACGACCTTAGCAGGTGCTTTGTCAATAAAGCCTCGATTCTTGAGTTTATTTTCAATGCCGGCAATGATAGAACTCAATCTCGCAGATTCTTTATCCAGTTTCATTTTTTCCTCCGCTATATTAACAGAAGACGCTAAATCGATATAAAATGTGCAAATCCCAGTTACTTTTGCAGGAGCATTCTCGGGAGCCACCTCTACTTTCTCCAAACTTTTTAAACCAGCCATTTTTTTGATTTTATTGAGATTTCTAAGAATCAACGAATTTTGTTGTTCGGTCGCTTGGTAAGTGAGGACCGTATCTTTTTTTGCAGCCACATTGAACTCAGACTTCACGGCTCTAATTTGAGAAACAAATTCCCGTACACATTCAATTTCAAGAACTGCAGAATCAGGCAATTCTATCCCTTTTTTATTGAAAGCTGAGAAGAAACGATCCTTTGTCTCCGGGAGACTGTTTTCAATAAACTTCAAATCTTCGGATTTATACCCAAGTAAATCCCAGATTTCTTCTGTAATAAAAGGAACAAATGGATGCAAAACTAACAAAACTTGCCGAATACAAATATCTTGTATAGCCAAACAAGTTTGTTGGGCCGACAATTCTTTAAGTTTTTGCTTGGATACTTCTATGTACCAATCACAGAAATCCGTCCAAAAGAAGGTATAAACACGTCTTATGGCTACATTGAATTCATAAGCTTCCAGATCTTTTTTGTAATCTCCAATCAAAACTCCTAGCTTATTGAGAATAGCAAGATCGTCCAAATCTAACTGCCTAGATTCAATACGGTTTATTATTTTCTCTAAAGATTGATTGTTGCCTGATTCTCCTGACATTTGTCGAAAACGACAAACATTCCATAATTTAGTACAAAAATTCCTACCTTGTTCTACCTGATCTTCATTGAAGCGAATATCTTGACCTTTAGGAGCAATACTCATAATTCCAAATCGCAGTCCATCCGCACCATATTTTGCTATTAAATCCAATGGATCAGGAGAATTGCCCAGAGACTTTGACATTTTTCTACCCTTAGAATCTCTAATAATACCAGTGAAATAAACATTTTTAAAAGGGATTCTTTTTAAAATTTCGTCCTCAGAAAGTTCCTTACTATCCGAACCTCCAGATGGTTCCCCCATAAATTCAAGACCAGCCATAATCATTCGAGCCACCCAAAAGAAGATAATATCAGGTCCTGTTACCAGATCACTCGTAGGATAAAATTGTGACAACCCTCTTTTTTCTGCCTCTTCTTCATCAGGCCACCCTAAGGTTGCAAAAGGCCACAACCAAGAAGAAGCCCAAGTGTCTAGAACATCCACATCTTGCGTCCAATTTTCTGGGTCTGAAGGACCTTGGATAGAAACATGCCAATTTTTTGGGTCGGCTTTGTCCTCTCCATTTTTATACCAGACGGGAATCCTATGACCCCACCAAAGTTGTCTGCTGATGCACCAGTCTTGAATATTATCCAACCAGTGCAGATAAGTTTTGACCCAACGATCGGGGTAAAATTGGATCCCCCCCTCGCGAACTACTTTTTTTGCTTCTTCAACTTTAGGATATTTTAGAAACCACTGCATTGAAATACGAGGCTCAACCGGAACCTCAGCCCGCTCAGAAAATCCAACATTGTTTTCATAAGGTTCCTCCTCAATCAACAAACCCATTTCATCTAATTTACTCGAAGCCAATTTTCTCGCTTTAAATCGATCCATTCCAGCGAAATCATTCCCAGCCAATTCATTCAAAGTTCCATCAGGATTCATGACATCAATGACATCTAGATGGTGTCTTTTTCCAATTTCAAAATCCGTTTTATCATGAGCAGGAGTGACCTTCAAAACTCCAGTTCCGAAATCTTTTTCCACTGAAAAATCACCCACAATGGGAATCTGTGCTTTAGGAAATGGACGCCAAACACTTTTACCGATTAAGTGTTGATATCGACTGTCTTCAGGATGAACAGCGACCGCCGAATCCCCCATTATTGTTTCGGGACGAGTTGTAGAAATCTTTAAAAAACTACCCGGTGAATCTACCAACTCATACTTCATTTGATACAAAATTCCTTTTTGAGGTTTCATCACCACCTCTTCATCAGAAAGAGCCGTCAAGGAGGAAGGACACCAATTCACCATTCTTTGGCCACGATAAATAAATCCACGTTCATACAACTTAACAAAAGCCGCCAATACAGCTTGGCTGTAATCTTCATCCAATGTATGCACCGCACGCTCCCAGTCACAAGAGCATCCCAACTTTTTGAGTTGTTTTAATATAATTCCTCCATGTTCATCTCTCCAATCCACGGCCCGCTCTAAAAACTTCTCACGTCCTAAATCATGGCGAGTCAATCCTTCTTCTCTCAGTTTTTTCTCAACCCGAGTCTGAGTCGCAATCCCGGCATGATCAGTCCCGGGTAGCCAAAGAGCCTCTTTGCCTTGCTGTTTCTGATAGCGAATGAGAATATCTTGAATGGTGTTATTCAACACGTGACCCATAGTCAGAACACCTGTTACATTCGGAGGGGGTATCATAATACTGAAGGTTTCCTTGCCTTCTCGGGCCGCATCCATATCAGGAGAAAAACACTGGTTTTCAGTCCAGCGTTTGTACCACTTCTCTTCTACTCCTTCAGGTTCGTATGTCTTAGGAATCTCTTTCATTGTTCTCGCGTGATTGAATTATAAAAAAAACTTTAATTTATTAAATAGGTGCTGAAATGGCAAGTGCAAGTAATCAGTAAATTTAGATTTTGAATCCTCTTTCAATTTCTTTATTGTGAGGGGTTCCTATGAGTAACAATCCAATTCCAAAAAACTTTAGCGTGTGTGCTAAAGACAACAAAACTCAAGCACGAGCTGGTAAGATAAAAACTCCACATGGTGTCATTCAAACTCCAGTTTTTATGCCTGTTGGCACTCAAGCTACTGTAAAAGGAATGTTGCCCAAAGATTTAAAAGAAATCGGGAGCCAAGTAATCTTAAGCAATACTTATCACCTCAACCTGCGTCCGAAATCAGAGCTTATTGCTAAAATGGGAGGACTCCACAATTTCATGAATTGGGACCAACCAATTCTTACAGACAGTGGCGGATTCCAAGTCTTTAGTTTAGCCAAGTTAAGAAAACTAACAGAAGAAGGCGTTCACTTTAGGTCTCATATCAATGGTGAAAAAGTTTTTTTAGGGCCGAAAGAATCCTTACAAATTCAAGCCAATCTTGGCTCTGACATAGCTATGGTACTCGATGAATGTCCTCCAGCCGGATGCTCAAGAAAAGATGCAATCCATGCAAATAGAAGGACTTTAGATTGGGCAAAAGTATCCAAGCAATTCTGGCAAGACAAAGGTCTTTTTGAACAAGGCTATCACGTTTTTGGGATTGTCCAAGGCTCTACCTATGATGATCTACGCAAAACATGTGCAGAGGGACTTCAAGAAATCGGATTTTCTGGCTACGCAATTGGAGGGGTAAGTGTTGGTGAGCCTGAAGAAGAATTATTGAGACAAGTAGAATGGACGGCTCCATTACTCCCACAAGACCAGGCAAGATATACAATGGGGGTTGGCACTCCTGATCAATTGCTAAAAATGATTGGGTTCGGCGTAGATATGTTTGATTGTGTTATGCCAAGTAGAATGGCAAGACACAACACAGCTTTTACTAGTAAAGGCAGAATAAATTTAAAAAATGTTCAATTCAAATATGATGAAAGCTCTATTGAAGAAGGACTGGACAATTACACTTGTAAGAATTTTAGCAGAGCCTACCTTCGTCATTTAATTGTTGCGGGAGAGATGCTTGCACCCATATTAATTACTCTTCATAACCTTCATTTTTTTATCCATTTACTCAACCAGGCAAGATTGCATATTATAGAGGGTGACTTTGATTCTTGGTCCAAAGACTGGATCAAAACTTACCAAGGAATTTGAGTCATAAATTCTCAAATAAAAGGGACTCCTCCATTTTTTAATTAGTAGCTAGGGCAAATGAAATTCTTAGAGATGAATTTCCACCAAGATTTAATGATCCCGAATAGATATGAATGAAACAATTATAGATCCTGCCCAAGATATTTTTCTAAAATAGAAGACCAAGATGGGCTATTGATATATTTTAAAATAAAGCGATTCAAAGCTTCTCTCATCTCGCTTTTCTCTGGAATCGCAATTGCATAGCTTTCTTGATTGATATTGTCTTTTAATAAAAAAAGATCATTAAAATGAGCGGGGTCGGAATTGATTTCATGTAAAAGTATGGGTCGATCGTAGAGAACGGCTTCTACCCTCTTGTCCTTCAATGCCTCCAATGCTGTTTTCGGATTTGGGAATGCCAGGTATTCTTTTCTAAATTCTTTCAGGTATTGGATCCCTGTAGTTCCAGCAATTGCTCCTGTTTTGACTTTGTAAAGATCATTTGCATTGTTCACCGAATAAGTAATGCGATCTACAGTCAGCGAGGAAGCGATACTCGCTGTAAATCCTGAGATCACAATAATGGATGCAAACATCCAAATCAGAGCGAGCAAACGACCGAAAAAAGATTTTGGGGATTTATCTCCGTATCCCACAGTGGTCATAGTTACTGCAGACCACCAAAGACCAGAACCAATCCCTGAAACCGGATTTTTAGCAAACTCTGCACTGTTCTTTTGTCTTTCAAACAACCAAATTAAAAATCCAAAAACAAGTAAAAGCCCTAATAAAGCTGCAACTGCAGTGAGAAAATCTACAGAGATAAAACGCAAAATAATGGGCCATAGCCCACCAGAAGATTGATCACGAACCGCAATCGCTAAACCATCACTGTAAAAAGGAAAACTAAAGTCGAACTTCTTCTCTCTTTCCTCGGTAACGGTAATTGCAGCCACACCAAAATCGATTTTAGAGTCTGCTACTTGCACCAGAACTTCATTCAATGAGAGTTCTACCCAATCGAATTGGAAATTTCTTTCAGTTGCAAAATCCTTGAATAAATCAACGCACAATCCACTCCAATTTCCATCCACGTCTTTAATCGTAAATGGAGGGGCCTCTTTAATTCCAACTCTTAAAGGCTTCGTCGATTCCGATGCATGGAGAGAAACCCAAAAAACCAAGCATAAAAATAACTTTGGCACAAAAGAAAATGTAGAAGATCTAAACATGGGTTACACACTAAAACTCTCTCCACAACTACAACTCGAAGAGGCATTAGGATTCGTAAATTTAAAGCCCCCTCCAATCATACTGTTAGAATAATCCAATGCAGTGCCCCTCAAATACAACGCACTTTTTTTATCCACAACGACCTCGGTACCCCCAGTGATTACAAGAATATCTCCAGGTTTGTTTTTCTGATCAAATTTCAACTTATAACTCAATCCATTGCATCCACCCCCAGAAATACGGATTCTTAAAAAGGTTTCTTCCGATTCTTTTTTTAAAAGAGCATTCACTTTTTCTCCAGCAGGCAACGATAGTTTGATCAATTTCTCATTTCCAACTCGGATTCCTTCTTTATCAACCACCATTTTTAGCCCTTTCTAATTGCATACACACCTCCACAGCATGAGAAAAACTATCTATAGAAGCAATGCCTTTCCCTGCAATGTCAAATCCAGTCCCATGATCCGGACTAGTCCGAATGAAAGGCAAACCCATCGTTACATTTACAGCAGTTTCAAATTCCACTGTTTTAAGCGGAATCAGTCCTTGGTCGTGATACAAAGCAACCACGACATCAAAGTCACCCCTTAAATGCCTCCAAAAAACTGTGTCTGCAGGATATGGCCCTGAAAGACCGGGATATTGATTCTTCAAATCTTCCAAATGAGGAGTTAAGAAGTCCACTTCTTCTTGACCTAAAAGCCCCCCCTCTCCTGCATGAGGATTCAATCCACAAACTGCAATTTTGGGAGTATTGACTCCACCAAGAGCGTTCACCAAATCATAAGCAACTGCAACCGATCGATTCACTGATTCTGGAGTGAGGGACTCTGGAACCTCTTTTAAAGGAATATGCCAACTGCATAAAATCACTTTCATCTGAGTCCCAACAAAAGCCATAGTCGGTTGCCCCCCCCATCGATCCGCAAAATATTCCGTGTGTCCGGGATGCTGAAAACCTGCCTGAGTCATCCAAGCCTTGGAGATTGGCAAGGTCACAACCGAGGAGAAGGATCCATTCAAACATCCTTCTGTGGAAAGATTGAGGGCATCGATCGCCGTTTTAGAACCCTCGACACTGGGTAACCCTGATTGAGCCTCTAAACCAATCGCTCCCACTCCAATATAGTCTACTAAAGACAGGAAACGACTCTTCAAGGATCGAGGGCCTATCAGACAAAAACGATCTGAGTCCACAGAGGAATCGGAGAAATATTTTTCAGCAATTTCAGGACCTGTGCCTGAGGGATCGCCCATAGTAACCGCAATCTTTTTCATGCGGAAGAATTAGATTAAGAGAACTTTTCGTCCTTGATTTTCAACAAAGTCACACAAAGATTGCATCTGATCACTGCCACCTCCTGTAGAGTCTAAAGCCTTCCTGGCTTGAGAGATCTTCTCATTGAAAAGGCTCGCAACTTCAGCCAGAACAGAATGAGATCCAATAGACTGCCTCAACTCTTTAACAGCACCCTCTTCTTGAGATTTCAAACGATTCAATAAAACAGCAGCCTCCTTTTCAGACATGCGATTCAGCAACAAAATGACTGGCAAAGTATATTTACCGCTGATTAAATCCGTGCCGAGCGTTTTTCCAATTTCATTTTCATCTCCAAGAAGATCCACCAAATCATCAAACATTTGATAAGCCAAACCAAGATGACGTCCAAAATCCCCGTAGGCCTTCTCAATTATAGGCCCTTTTTCAGTTACATGAGCACCCAGAAAACAAGCAACCCGGAAAAGTTCTGCTGTCTTTAAATCGATGATTCTAAAATAATTTTTAAGAGAGTAATTCACTTCTCCTCTTTGATAAGTTTGGGCAATTTCCCCAGCACATACCCTTCGGGTCGCTTGAGCTACAGCAGAACAAACAGCAGTCGTTGGAAAACTAGCTGCCAACTTCAACGCGTGGGCAAAAATAGCGTCTCCAATCAATACAGCAGCGTCGGACCCAAATTTGGCAGAAACAGAATCCTTACCATGACGGGTATCCGCATCATCCAAAATATCATCATGGACAAGAGTGGCAACATGGATCATTTCTATAACAGCCGAAGCTTTTACCATGTCGGTTGTGTAGGAACCAAGATCGTTCACACCACTCAAATAAACCAGTGTTGGACGAATTCTTTTTCCCCCACCCTGAAAGCAATAATGTACTGCGGAACGAATTTCGTCCTCAAAATTCTTTACTTCCTCCTCGATAAAAAGAGATAAAGCGGATTGAAAGGGTTGAACACAGTCAAATAACTGTTCAAATTCAGTTCTTAATGATCCTTTACTTGCGTTTGCTCCCGCGATAGACATATGCTTTTAATTTAAACCTTTAAGTTAATACTTTCAATGAGAAAAGTAGGATTACAACCCAATCATTGATCGATTGAAGTTTAGTTTTTCAGAAAATCATGAAAGAAGATCCAATCCTAATCATTCTCACATCCCTAATTTGTCTCTACTTTTTCATCCAATGGTGTAAAGATTTAAAAAAAAATCGGAATGGATCTTCAGTGGAGGAACCTTTTTTACCCGGAGCTTACCCAGCTCCCAATAAACTTTTAAAAATAGCAGTTGTCGGTTCTTTGATTTTATTATTTCTTGAAACGGCAGGGGAATACTGGTTTGGCATCTCCGAGGAGCAGAGTGAAATTTCTTTATTGTTTTTATGTATGATAATTTCTGCCTCTTTTATTGAAGAAGTCATTTTTAGAGGATATCTCTTTGCGAATCCTAAAAATAAGATGAAACTTTGGATTTCTATTTTTCTTTTTTCTATCTTATTTGCAATTTTCCACCCTTATTTTTGGCTCAGAAATGAAGAATTCTCTTTTTGGGAAATCCACAAAGGAGCTTGGAATATAAATCTCAACACAAAAGGTCTTTTTTCTACCTTTTTTATATTTACCAATTCCATTTGGTTCTACTGTGTGAGATTCAGCTCCTTGAATATTCAGAACTCCCTCTTACCTCCTATATTGGCGCATTTAACAAAAAATATAGGCGTATTTATTATTAAAGCCATTGAAGGGAAGGTAACTTGGTTCTGAATCAAAGAGTTGAAAACTAAAAAATTCTTTTTGAAAAACAACAAAAGTTCCTTTATCAAAATGTTTCCTGTTTCTTCTGTAAAAGCAGAAGATTCACCTCTCAAACTAATCTTTGATCAGAAATTCCGGATTCAGCTTCTGTAGAGCCGTGGGTAAAAACAAACCTTCTTTACGGATCAATTGATTGTCAAAATAAATTTCGCCTCCACCATACTCAGGCCTTTGAATGGAAACCATATCCCAATGCACTTGAGATTTATTCCCATTGTCCGCTTCCTCATAAGCCTGACCCGGTGTAAAGTGAAAAGAACCACAGATTTTTTCATCAAATAAAATATCTCTCATAGGTTCTTGAATGTAGGGATTGAAAGCAATTGCAAACTCACCAATGTAACGAGCGCCCTCATCAGAGTCTAAAATATTGTTCAAACTTACTGAGTCACTTGAAGTTGCTTTGACAATCTTGCCCTTACTAAAAGTCAACTGAATGTTGTCGAAAGATTTACCCTGATAAGTAGTCGGAGCGTTGAAAGTGATGGTTCCCTCAACGCTGTCTTTAATGGGACAAGAAAAAACCTCCCCATCAGGGATGTTGTAATTGCCTCCACAAGGGATGGCAGGAATGCCTTTGATTGAAAATTTTAGATGGGTGCCAGGTCCTTTTATAAAAACTTGGTCCGTCTTTTCCATAAGAATTTTCAAAGCATCCATACCTGGAATCATCTTTGAATAATCAAGCGTGCAAACTTTAAAATAAAAGTCTTCAAAAGCTTCCGTGCTCATACCTGCCTGCTGGGCCATAGCAGAAGTAGGCCAGCGAAGAACGACCCAACGAGTCTTCTTCACCCGCCAATCCAGAACAGGTTTCATTTCTCGCATCGCCAAACTCATTTTCTGCGCAGAAACATCTGATTGTTCAAAGATATTGTTGGATCCTCGAATGGCTATATACGCATCCATTTTTTTCATGCGTGCAAGTTCCCATTGACTCGCAATATGAAATTGACCCTCACTGGCATCCATAAACAATTCACGAGAAACCACACTTTGCTGAATATTAACAAACGGTATCGCACCCAATTTTCTCGCTTCTCGGATTAGAGCAACCACCATTTCCTCGGGCGTCTCTAAAACATCAATCAATACCCGATCCCCTTCTTTTAAATTTGTTGAAAATTGGGTCAGAACCTTTGCTAATTTATAATAATTGGAATTCATGGTAACAATAATAACAAGATTTAATGACCTCGGCGAATTTCAGACCCTTGAAAGCGAACTCTAACGCTGTAAACCTTTTTGACTTTGCAAGTGATCTTGAAAGTTTTCGGATCGATCGTATCCGGGACTTGAACTTTGTTTATGTCAATAGTGGCATGGTAGCCTCTCTCAGAGAATACATCCAACAAAATAGTCAACGCAATGGGCTCCTCAAAAACATTGTTTTCAGAGTTGATAATCGCAGTACCAGAAATTGCATGCCTACGAATAATTGGGATGAACTTACTGTTTATTAAATCAACCACCCGCTTAAAAAGAACCGTATGTACCTTTTCATAATTTTCCAACCGAGTGATCAATTCTTGGCGGGCGTGAGTCGCTAAAGTGTCCGAAATTGGAATGATTGAAAGTCGATCGTAGGTATCTTGGTTCAACTCCAATGAACTTTGGTATTTCAACTCATCAATAATTCTCTCTTGGACATTCGCGATGGATCCATGGGCACTGACAAAATGATAATGAAACAACTCCCTCAAAGTAGTCAAAGAGTCATAAGTTTGCTCCTTAAACGTTCGATAACGGTTGCGTGTCGTATTCTCATCCAAATCTGTAACTCGAACCTCAATAAGCTCCCCCATACCAGAGAGTTTTACTTTCTCATTGTGCTCAATCATCTTTCTACCACGCTTTACCTGACGCGCCACACTTTCTTTTTCGTCAATGAATAAAACAATAATATGAAATTGCGGTTTAGGAAATAAGGACTCTCGCAAAGTATCTAGATATTTAAGTCGCAATTGATTCAATCGGGCATGCAAAAGCTTCAGACATTCTACTTGAACCTTCGTGCGAGGAAAACCATCCACAATAGCTCCTTTTTCGTATTGCGCTTCCAATAACTTTCGAAAAACCAAACCTACTACATCCTTATCACCCACAAGCATCCCCGCATCAATCATCTTTTTAGCCTGGGGACTCTTTAAAAGAGAACTGACAACAACCGGCTCCTGCATCATATCTCTTAAATCCATAATGAATCGAGTGTGGGTTCCTTTTCCGGATCCAGGCGCACCATTCAACCAAAATATTTCCTTAGGAAAACAAAGGTGATCTTCGCCGTATTCATCGACCAATTCATTCCAAACATGATTAAAAATCAAGTGGGCATCCTTCACCTCTAAGTCATCAGGACGGTTGTCTAGTTTTTTATCTGAGATTGTTTCCATCGCCATAATTGTATCATGTTAATAAAAAAAATTACTTTTACAAACTCATTGAGGTCAAGCCCAACAAAATCCAAATAATTATAAGGGAGGCTTTTGAATAACAATAAGAAAAATTACTACAGATATGAAACTAATCAATCATTGACTGTAAGCCATAATCAAATCAGTAAAACAATGATTCTGAAAAAGTTTTGGCACCAGTTAAAAATCCACTCGAAAAGGAGCGACACTAAAATTAATTTTGAAAAATTAGGCTGTTAAGACTTAGAAAGGACTCAAAGGTATTTTAATACACACTAAAACCCACTGTTGGTCAAAAAATTCAAAGGAAATTCGTTGCTAACAATTTGAGTCTTTAAAAAACAATTTCCAATTGAATAGGCTCTAGAAGCTTATAAGTTCCTAGGATTCAATCTTTTGAATGGATACTAGAAAAACTAAAATGTGTTTTAATGACTCAAAAAATAAAAAATTACTTTTAATTTTTCAATAAAGTAATATAATAGTACATATGAGTGATGCACTAGATATACAACCAAACCACAACAGCCAACAAATGGGAAATGTTCCTACAAAAGACGCTCCTGCAAAATCTAAAGACTCTCTTGCAGAAGGGGAAACTCTGCCTGTAAAAGAAAAAGCTGCTTATGGATTGGGTTCTTTCTGCAATCAATTTGGTGAAGCGGGCATTAATTCACTGGCTACTCCAGTGTATAACATTTCCCTCGGGCTGAGCCCAGCAATTATAGGGATTGTTATGGGAGCTATGAGATTCTGGGACGCAGTTTCAGATCCTATAATGGGAACTATTTCAGACAATTGGAAAGGAAAAAATGGGAGAAGAAGACCCTTTATTCTAATAGGAGCCTTACTTATGGCATTCTCCTTTCCACTCTTGTGGTTTGCCTCTCCTAGCTGGGCAGACAGTGCAAAAACAATTTATTTTGTTTGTGCCTGCATCTTTTTCTTTACCACTTATACTATTTTTTCAGTTCCATTTAGAGCATTAGGAACGGAACTGACTGCTGACTACAAAGAGAGAACAGCGGTAAGTATTTACTCCGCTTACATGAATAAGTTTTTTCAGATTGGAGTCGTCTGGATCTTACCACTCTCTCAGATGGATTTTTTTGGAGATCCTGTCACCGGAATTCGTGCAGTAACAGGGGCTTGTAGTGTGCTCATCCTGATTGCTGGATTCTCCGTTTACAAATACACTCAAGAGCGCTATTACAAAGTCGCCAAAAAGCAAGAAAAAGTAAATCTTTTCAAAAGCTTTAAAGAATTCAGTAAAGACCGTTGCTTTATAACCTTGCACTCTTTAGGTCTGGGACTGTTGTGCAGCACTGCTTTATTAGGTGCGCTAGGACTCTATGTAAATCTTTTTTATGTATGGGGAGGAGACTTAAAAGCCGGTTATAAATATGCTGCCATCGGTGGGAACATCACTCAATTTTTAGGTTTCTTTTTTCTTTGGGCATTGAAACGCTACTGGATGAATATTGAAAAGAAGAAAATCTTAACGGTTTGCGTTCTTTTTGGCCTTTCCGGCTCTGCTGCGAAATGGTTTCTATTCACTCCCGAAAATCCATATTTAACGCTTATTATTCCTATTTTCTTTGCTCCTGCATACACAGGTCTTTGGGCCATTTTCATGTCCATGCTCGCGGATTATACAGATTATGATGAGCATAAAAATGGGAATCGAAGAGAAGGAATTTTTGGAGCTGTCAGCGGATGGGTTATGAAAGCAGGAGCATCCTTATCTATAGCCCTATCAGGAATCTTATTAACCATGACAAATTTTGATAAAGACTTAGGGGGGACCCAAACTGAAAGCACATTTCTAGCAATGCGCCTGCTGTTTATTATTTTACCAGCAGCTTGCTTTATTCTCACCTACATTATGATCCAAATCTACCCACTCACAAAAGAGAAGATGACTGAAATCAGAAATGAGTTAGAAATTCGACGCGGAAAAGTATAGCCATAGATGCGGATCCTTATTTAAATAATTCTCATCACCCCCATCATTCTCCTCTAAACCCATTTTCCATTGTTAAATAAAATTATTTTGCTTACTTACTCCTACAATTCCCCGAGATTCATTAGGGTAGATCACGGGGAAGCGATGGAATCCATTCAAGGCTTTTTAACTTTGGTGACTAAGGTATGGAGAAAGAGATCCTAATGACTCCGGGGTCTTTTTTTAAAAAAACTCGGCCATTTGAGATGTAAACATTCCTCAATGCATTCTCAAAGATTAAATTAAAAATCCATTTGAAAAAATCTCAATTAATATTATAGTATGATAATTGTATCTTCATTTTAAACTTATGAAATCATTCTTAATCCTCCTAACTCTATCTCTGATCTTTCCATTAATAACGATGTCAGAAAGTATTGAATTGACCTCAGAGAACCTAACAATCTCTACAATTTCCTCATCCCTCAAAATTACTAAGGACAAAACCCTACTCTACGAGGAGACGGAACCTGGAATAGGATCCGCTACCCTCACCTTAAAATCTTTAAAACCTTGGGATTTTAAAGATTTTCAAGCTCTTGAAATTACTTTATTCAATCCAACAAAAGAAAGAATCATTCCCCAGGTTTTTCTTAAAAGCCCTGACAGCGTCATCAATGGATACAACCCGGGGCAATACCACTCAAGATACCTAGACCCTGGGGAAAGAAAAAATCTATTGGTCTATTTTCTGGCTGATGATGACTGGTTCCAAGAAAAATACCCAGATCTAATTGGACTGCGAGCGGGTCCCAATACTGAAATCAAATGGTGGAGAGACGTAGATCCTTCAAACATCTCTGAAATTACTTTCTCTCACAAAGCGATCAAGAACGAGGCACTCGCATCTAAAGGAACCACCTACAGAATTGAAAGAATAACGCCTATAAGGTTTCATGAAAAGTTCCATCGAAGCGAAAAACTAGAATTTCCCTTTATTGACAAATATGGACAATTTATTCACGGTGATTGGCCCGGTAAAGTCTATACCAAACAAGATCTCAACGCCAATATTCAAGCAGAGAAAATCGATCTGCAAAAATATCCAGAGCCTGTCACTTGGAACAAATGGGGAGGATGGCAAAACGGTCCCAAACAGAAAGCAACTGGTTATTTCAGAGTTCAACTTATAGAGGGCAAATGGTGGTTTATTGATCCTAGTGGATGTTTGTTTTGGTCTCATGGGGTTACCTGTGTCAACACTCACGGTGCCTATACAATCACAGAAGGGCGCGAGCATTATTTTAGAAGTATTCCCGAACCAGAAGATCCAAAATTTCAATTCCTGAAGAGTCCAAAAAACCAACAGCAGACCTACAATTTCACCAGAGCCAATTTATTAGAAAAGTACGGTGACAATTGGCAAAATATAATCCAAAAGAAGCACCACAAAAGGCTTAGAAGTTGGGGATTGAATACCATCGGAAACTGGTCCGATGACGAAACGCAGAAATTGGAGCGAACTCCATTTACTCTAGCCATCCATCCTAACAAAGTGAACCTAGGAAGTAAGTTCCCTGATCTCTGGCACCCGGACTACGAAACAAATTTGCGTGAGGCTATTGAGTATGCTGCCACGCGACCCAGCGCCTATTCCCCTTACCATATGGGTTCTTATATAAACAATGAACTTCACTGGGAAAGTGCCGAAAAATTCAATGCCATCCTCTTTAAAGCCTCAGCATCCCAACCCGCAAAGAAATTCTTTGTATCCAAACTCAAAGAAAAATTCCAAACGATTCAAAAATTGAACAAGAAATGGGATACTCAATTTTCAAACTTCAATAGTCTCCTCGAAAGGAAAAAAGTGATTCCTTATGAACAGACTCAAACAGAAGTCGATGCATTTTATGAAAATATGTGTGAAAAATATTTTAAACTCTGTCGTTCCGAATTTAAAAAAGTATTTCCTAATCACCTCTACCTCGGATGCCGATTCCATGATCATATTGACCCAGTTCCAATGAGAATCGCTCAAAAATATTGCGACGTAATTAGCTATAACTTATATCGAAAATCCATTGCCGATTTTACCGGTCCGGTTCCAAACCTTTCAAAACCCATGATGGCCACCGAATTTCACTTTGGGGCCCTCGATCGAGGAATGTTTCATACCGGATTGAATTACAGTTCTGACCAAGAGGATCGAGCCATTCATTATTACGAATTCGTGAAAGGAGCCCTGAAGAATCCGCTGATGCTCGGAACTCATTGGTTTCAATATGGATCTCAAGCTTTTACTGGACGTGGACAAGATGGAGAAAACTTTCAAATTGGAATGCTAGACATCACAGACACGCCTTACCCAGAATTGATTCAAAAAGTTCGCGAAATTGGCTACAAAATCTACTCAGAAAGATACAATTAAAATCCTTAAAACTTTAAAATCAACGCATCTAATGAACATTAAAAAAATCCATAAACTCGCCCTATCAATCTTAACATTTAGTGTATGCTTTGGAACCATCCATGCAAAAACTCCCAACTTAATCGTGATATTGACCGATGACCAAGGATATAAAGATGTTGGGTTCAATGGCTGTGAGGATATACCAACTCCTAACATAGATACTTTGGCTAACAATGGAGTTATTTTTAGAGAGGGATATGTGTCTTTTCCAGTTTGCGGGCCCAGTCGAGCCGGACTATTGACAGGTCGCTATCAAGATCGATTTGGATATACAACGAACCCTACAATCGATCCAAAAAATGAAATTGCCGGACTGCCCAAAGAAGAGGAAAATATGGCTGAAGTTCTGACAAAAGTGGGGTATAAAAGCGCAATTATTGGAAAGTGGCACATGGGTAGCCACATAAGCAATCATCCACTCAATAGAGGCTTTGATTATTTCTATGGCTTCCTTTCTGGTGGTCATAACTACATGCCTGAAATGCTTACAATCCAAGACTTGAGCCAAGTCACAAGAAAGTGGCAATGGTATTCAACAAAAATCATGGAAAATCATCAAAGAATTGAAATTGATGATTACTTGACAGATGAATTGACCGACGCTGCAAACCGTTACATCGATCTACAAGTCCAAGAAGACAATCCTTTTTTCCTATATTTGGCTTACAACGCTCCCCATGCTCCCTTACAAGCAACCGAGAAATACCTTTCAAGATTTCCAAATATAGAAGATAAAAATAGAAGAACTTATGCTGCTATGGTAAGCTCAGTAGATGATGGAGTTGGGAGAGTTTTAGATACTCTCAGAAGAAATGGAATCGAAGAAAATACAATTGTCGTATTTTTATCGGACAATGGGGGCACTACTAAAAATTCATCCAACAATGATCCATTGAAAGGTTTTAAAAGCGATTTATTTGAAGGCGGTATCCGAGTTCCCTTTGCAATGCAATGGAAAGGAACTATTCCCTCTGCTTTGGAATTTCCACATCCTGTAATTTCCCTAGATATCATGAGCACCATTACAGCCCAAACCAATGTTCAGATCTCAAAAGATCGCCCATTGGACGGAGTCAATTTGATCCCTTACCTTACCGGCCAAAAATCTGAAGCTCCTCACAAAACTTTATTTTGGAGAAAACGAGAAAATGATGGAATGGCCATCCGATCGGGAGATGTAAAGCTGGTCGCAAACACAAAATACAAAAATACAGAAAATCAGTTGTTTAACATTAAAGAGGACATAAGCGAAAAGAAAAATTTGAAATCTTCTCAACCGGAAAAAAGCAAACAATTGTTACAGGAATGGGAAAACTGGAATGCACAATTGAAAGAACGTTATTTCCCAACTCTTGGAAAAGATGATTGGTGGAAAAAAAATTAAACGCTTCTCATTTTGTCCTTAAGTAGAAAGTTTTCAAAATCTATCCTTTTAACCCATCATTGACTCCGATTAATGGAACTTTATTTTTCATAAAAAGGAATTGTAGTTGTAGGTTCACAAAACTTTTTGTATGTATTTAATACGAAATTCTATTCTATGCTTCTTAATAATCCTTACCCTTGGATGTTTGAAAGGTCATGGAACTGATCTGAAGAAGTATGTTTGGAAAAACAGGATTTTATTGATTATTGACAACTCTGAAAATCAATTTACCTACGACAAACAAGTGGTTAATTTAGGGGATTTCAATAAAGAGTTCACAGAAAGAAAACTCTTAATTTTCAGAGTGAATCGAACCCGTTTAGAAATTCTAAATTCTGAAAATTCAAAACCCTTTGAAAATCATGATTTATGGGATCGATACAACCAAAGAGGGGATTCATTCAGACTTATTTTGATTGGCTTGGATGGAGGGGTCAAATTGAACCAAAGCACTATTATTAATAGAAAAACACTCTTTTCAATCATTGACAGTATGCCTATGAGACGATCAGAGTTAAGAAATAATCGAACAAATTAATCATTGTATTCAATTTTGTTGATCCAAACAGCTTGGATGCATAGTTTAAATTTTACTTTCATATCAATCGAAATTTTTTATGTTTTCACACTTGTTTAGTTTCTCAGGAAGGTCAGGAAGATTGGAATTTTTTATTCACTCTATCTTAGATCTCCTCTTTATAGCCGTATCGGTAATTTCAATCTCTTTGATGGACCGTTACTTTGAAATAAAGACGAATGAAATGGCTATCTTGGGTATGATTTTATTTATTATTTTTGTTGGCGCTTTGACAGAAACCTGCGCTACAGTAAGGCGCTTTCATGACATTGGTATGTCTGGTTGGAGTTTTTTTCTCACAATGATTCCGATCGTGAACTTCATTATTGGGTTTAAGTTGTTGTTTCAAAAAGGTACAAGCACTAGCAATAAATACGGTCCCTCTAGAACGAAAATTGCATTGAATTAGTAATGGTTACATTTTGTATCTTTACTTAAAATAAATCGGGTTTACATCCATTATTTACAGATTTCTTGACATCCATTTGCTTTTTTTCTTTGAAACGAAGCTCGTTCCCAGAAATTCTGAAGTTATTTTATTCCATATGATGCAACCATTAATAAAATTTAAATAAGAACTATTAGAACTTAATGAGTGATCCGATTCCAGAATGAAACCCCTTTGGTTTCGATTAACTTTGTATCCAATATAACAATTTAGTTTATAAATTAAGAAATGAGTGTGTTTACAAACAATTCGGATCTACTTTAGCAACTATCGGCTTTTCAATCTAATCATTTTTCTTAAATGCAAATAATGTATGAGAAAATTTATAACTTTTCAGATTTTCCTGATAATTAATGATTTCTAACAGGACACTCCGTGGGTTATTTTCAAGTGCTTGGATCAAAATAGGAAACGACTTGCGAAACCTAAGTCTATCTTTAAAAAAGCAAGAATTCCAATTTGATTTTTATTTTATCTCTTTTATTCCTTTTTCTTTGGAATTATGAAATCCTTCTTTATTATCCAAAATTGATTTATTCAAAAATGGTCTGACAACTCAAGAATGTATAAACTTAAAAAAAACTGAAATGGAAAACGTAACAAACTTAGCACAATTAATATTGGCATTTTCTGTAGCCTATGTATGGATTTTTAGATTTCATAATGTATTGAGAGAGTTTGATGAGTTTGGGTTGAATCCCTTAATACGAAATATTGTGGGTGCCTCCAAAATCTCGCTTTCAACCCTTCTGGTAGTTGGCATTTGGTTTCCAACGCTTGTTTTTATACCTTCACTTCTCATGGGATTTCTTATGATTGCAGCGCAATATTATCACTTCTCAGTGAAAAATCCTCTTATCAAACATCTACCCTCAATGATTCTACTCATTCTGTCGGCTGTTATAGCGGCCCAATCATATAACTATTAAATATGGATTCGCATAAAATTTGCATTTTAATATCTAGTTTCTCTTTTTTTTCTTATGTAATCTTCTATTTTAAATCTCCAAAAATGAAATTGGAATTCAAAAGATTTGAACTGGAAAAATTCAGTTCCATGGTGATTGGTTTTCAATTTCTTGGGGCCTCAGGATTACTTGCAGGTTTCTATTACAAACCTATTTTAATTATTTCTTCTCTTGGACTGACCCTTCTGATGCTTTTGGGAGTGATGGTAAGAATTAGAATGAGGGATAGCTTACTTGTTTCCTTTCCTGCTTTTTTCTATATGTGCCTGAATGGATATATCTTTTGGATTTCTATTCACTGAGCTTGAAAAAATACTGGTTATTTATAAGCAAAATTCATGCGAATCCATAGTAAAATTTTTTATTTAAATGTATTTTGAAGTTTAACAATCTGGGCCCAAGTTCCTTTTGGCCAACCTTTAGCTTCCAAATCTTTAATCAACTGAGGAATATCCCATTCAAAATCATGAGTCTCAATTAATTTTTGAGCAAAGAGGACCGTTTTTGCATCTTCTGTAAGCACTCCTTGTTTTAAATTTTCTACAAGATAATTGAATCCAGTGATCATTGACAAAATTAAATTTTCTTTGTCTTTGTACCCATTGCTTTGGTTTGATTTTTCGGACCAATTGACTGCTAAGACTTGATTTAAAACTGCAACGTTTTCTTTTCCCCATAAAATGAGAGAATTTTGTGGGGTCAAGGGTAGCTGACAACCCCGTTTCATTCCATAATGCATTTTATAATACTCCTCGGACAAAGCATGATGTCTGCTGTCAAACTCATTGAATATGATAGCATTGGCTTTAGAATAATATCCAAAAACCGCAGGCCCGTTATTCTTAAAGAAGTTCAAATGACTCAATTGATAGATCGCTAAACGGAGAGGCAAATGAATGGAGGCAGCGCTCAACTCAGGAACTCCGTTAAAAAGGCGATCCGTCGAAAAAGCGGTAGATGTATCACGAATAATCAAAGGCTGATAAAAATCAGGATCCAACTGGGCGAAAAAATCTTTCCAAACTTCTTTTAAAATGGATCTAGAACCAGAATCCTCTCTACTAAGTTCTCTAGTAGTTAAAACAACCACTTTTTTATTTCCTGCAATTTTGTTCAAATATTCATGAGCAATCTTTTTACAATAATCAGGTGCCTCAAAGAAAACCATCTCCTCCTCCCTCAATTGAGAAGCTACCACGCCATGAAAAACATAATCGGCAATTGGCTTTTCAACCTTATAACCACGTGGGTAAACACTGCTTAGTTTTGGTTTGGATTTAAATCGAAATTCTTTTCGAGAAGAATAGCTGTGAAAAGAAGAAATGCTTGGCAAAACAGAAAGACCTGGAATGATTACATTTTTGAAAAAAAGATCATTTTGATCGTTTGACCGTAATTGGTCTTCTCTGAACCCATTCTTAGGTCCCGGTAAAAAAACGAGATTTATGGAATGATAAGAATATCTTTTTCGATGCAATTCAGCCCCAATTAAGAATTGAAAAAAGTCATACGAGCAAGGACAAACTTGAAGGTCATATACAGCTGTCAGAACAGAATCAGCAGGAGGCATAGAGGAAATCGGTTGTTAAATTTATTTTTTGATCAAGCAAAACAAAATTCCCTGACCTTAGAAATTTATAAGAAAGGATCCATTTAAATTATCATTGCATTTTAAAATGGCAATCTGAGAAATAGTAAAAAACGAGGAGCATCCAATTTTTTAAATGAGTTGTATTTCAACTTTGTTGGAGCTATCAAATCGCAGGGTAATTATTATCTCAAACAAAAAAACTTACTTTGAGCGAATTGAATATTTTCCTAACTTTATTGGATTATTTTTCCATTTTTTGAGCAAAGTCCAACCTGCAAAATCATTCCATCTCCGCTAAAGATATTGTGTTCTATTGATAAGAAAAAGTTGTTACAAATAGCTCAAACGGAGAAATTTTGCTGTCTTTGTTTGAAATCTTCAAATTAAAGATGAATGGTTCATTGTTAATATTGGATTCATTCCATTAAAGGTGCTTTGATCCGATCCTAAGTTTATAAAAATTGAACGAAATTCCATTGAATATTGAGATCCACTACTTTTAACCATTCTGAACTTGTAATGAGGTTTTATTCTCAATCAAAAAACCGATCATTCGGTATCTTCTCAATTTTGAAACATTACTACCCAAACTATTTCTTGCCCTTCTTATATTCTTGAAACTCACTCCAGGAAAGTTTCCCGTCTTTATTCAAATCAGAAGCAGGGTTTTTCTTAAAATATTCATTCTTCCATTTTTCTGCATTTTTCTCTTTTCCTTTTTTCATAGAAGCAGATCTTTGCGTCACTTCTTCTGGAGTAGGAAGCATGGAAAGAAGTTCTTGATAGATACGGTTTTTGATCAAATCGTATTCTGGGTTCATTGCAAGATTCATCCACTCATGCGAATCCGAACGGTGATCGTACAACTCTTCTGTCCCATCACTGTATTTAATATAACGAAAATCTTCGGATCGAAGGGACCAATTTTGCTTGTGAGGGTTGCCATCAAATTGTTGGTCGAAAACCATTGTAACAGCGATTCTGGGCCCTTCCCATTCTCTGGATTTAGGATTCTCTAAGAATGGACGAACACTGGTTCCATCGATTTGAATGCCTTTTTCATTTTTTCTTGTATCTCCAGAGATACCACAGAGGTCTGTCAATGTTGGGTAAAGATCAATCAAGGAAATTGGATGCTCAGCGATTCCCCCTTGTTTTGTTACCCCAGGAGCTCTAACAACAAAGGGGACACGACAACTTTCCTCCCAAGGAGCGCCCTTAAATAAGTGCTCTTTTTGACCCATATTCCAACCATGATCGCTTGTAAATACAACGATCGTATTATCCTTCAAATGAGTATTATCCAGCGTATCGATAACTTTACCAACATTGGCATCTACAGCGGCAACACTAGCAAGATAAGCGCGGGTAAATTTTTTTAATCCTTCGTGTTTCCCTTCATAACCCTCTTTTAAATTCTGATAATAAGTGCCCCCTTTGTTTTCATGCCCCTTGCGTTTTAAGATTTTATGATAGAAAGTATCCTCATTGTCTCCCTCTTTTAAAACGGGCAATAAAACTTCATCCTCTGGAAAAAGATCAAAATACTTTTGCCGCACATGCAAAGGGGTGTGAGGTCTTACAAATCCTACCGCAAGGAAAAAAGGATCCTCGTGCTGATTGTCGGCAAATTCTTGAAGTTTCTGGCTTGCCCATTGAGCGTTTCTTTCATCAGGGGTTAAGTCTGAACTTCCCTCTGAATAATCATATAGTTTTGGGCTCCCCCATCCTAGAACCCAACCATCCTTAGGACCTTTTTGTTTTGGTTGATCGTCAAAAGAAGCAAAAGAACCGTCAATAGGCCCAACATCATACATAGGTTTTGGAACATTTGGATGCGCCGTCCGATCTTTTCCATTGAACCAATAAGGACCATAGTCGGTTTTGTTTTTGTATTCACTCCAAACCTCTTTTTTAAAATGGTGCATCAATTTACCAGTGCCTAAGACAGAATAGCCCTGTTTTTTGAAATACTCCATAAGGGTGTTGGAATTTTTCATAATTGGGTTTTCAAACCATTTTGACCAGAAGAAATTGTAAGAAGTATGTGGATACAAACCAGATAAAAAACTAGACCTTGAAGGGGCGCAAACTGGGTTGTTGCTGTAAGCTCGACGAAACATAACACCACTAGAGGCTAATTTTTCAATATTGGGTGTTTTTGCTTGTGGGTGACTGTTCATCCCGCTGATGTAATCATTCAAATCATCGCAAACTATTAGCAGAACATTCGGCTTGGAATCTGCCCCGTAAACCGCCTGTAAAAAGTAAAATAAAAAGAGGATTGATAGAGCTTTTTTCATAGTTTTAATACTCAATAATTAATATTACTATAGTATTATAAATGAGTTAAAAATCAAATTTTAATTTAAAATTCTCAAGAGTCATCAAGCATTTCCATCAATAAAAATTTAAGATAGAGTTTTCCATTCTAATTTGAAGAACCCTAGCCTGTCCAAAGTTGATATTTAAAAGTTTTGTAATTAGAAATATTAAAAAAGCTACCTACAAAAAAACAAACTGTATTCTTAACATATGAATTCTAAATATCCATCCAAGGCTTTGGTTTTAAATAAGTCAAATGTTTGACCTGATGACCACTGGAGAAAGATTCTTTTTAAATTTAATTTATCCTCTATGAAATACACATTTAAAATCAGCGCGAATCATTTTGAACAGGCAAAAAGTTTGGATTTCAATCAGAAAATAGATGTTCTATGTTGTCCGAACTACAATGGTTCCCAACCCCCAAAAATCCAAACGGGAGCAGCTTTTTTTCATGCCGATAAAAAATCTAAATTAAAGACAAGAATCCGTGATTTTAAAGCGCTTGCTGGAAACCATAGCTTGATTACCACAGACATGGAAAATGGTCCTGGCGAAATGATTTTGGGAGGAAGTGAGTTCCCTGAATTCTTTGGATTGTGTTCTCAAAATGTTACCGAAACTTTATACGAAGTTGGAAAAGTTGCAGCCTTAGAAGGTAGGGAAGTCGGATTTAATTGGACTCTTGGTCCCTGTGTTGACATCGCAGAAAACCCAGACAGTCCTGCAGTGGGTTCCAGAAGCTCAGGTCGAAGTCCTGAAGAGGTTATTAAGAAGGCAACGGCTTATATTCATGGTTTACAACAAAATGGCTTGGTAGCAACTGCCAAGCATTTCCCAGGGGATGGCTTTGGGATCTATGATCAACACTTGACCACTCCTGAAAACCCTCTAACTATGAGTGATTGGAGAAAGCTTTCTGGTAGAGTCTTCCAAGAGGTCATAGATGCCGGCGTGATGGCAATTATGCCTGGTCATATTTCACTCCCCGCTTATGATCATGCAAATCCTAAAAATGGAGTTTATCCTCCTGCAACCCTATCCCCAAGACTGATGGTAGATCTGTTAAGAGGGGAATTAGGCTTTGAAGGAATTATTGTTTCCGATGCAGTGGGCATGGGTGGCATTGTCGGTTACATGAATGTCTATGATGCTTGTGCTACATTTTTTGAATCAGGAGGGGATCTTTTGTTATTTCCCAAAATAGGGCCGAAATTTTATGACAAAATGAAAGCTTGTGTTAAAAAAGGAATTTTATCAGAGGAAACGCTTATTGATAGAACCGCTAGGGTATTAGCATTTAAAGAGGACTTATTAGAACGAGGCTTTTTCAAAGAGCCGGTTCCCTTCATTAAATCGGAACATGAGAAATTGGCAGACGACGTTACAAAAAAAACAATTTCGATTGTCCGAGATCGCAATGATTTAATTCCCAAGAAGACACAAAATGCCAAAAAAGTTCTTCATGTGATCATTCGAAATGAAATGATTAAGAATGAAAATCATATTTACGAACTGACACAAGAACTCAAAAAAAACTACAACAATGTTCAAGAACTTTCAAACCCAGGCCCGGATCGATTGTTTGATTTGGCAGAATCTCAAAATTTTGATTTGATCGTCTGTTCCATCGTTGCAAACTACAACTTCGGGACTAATGTGATTCGTCTTAATGGATTGGCTTGTAGAAACCTTATGCAAGGTTGGATGCACTTAGAAACACCCGTTGTTTTTGTATCTCACAATCATCCATTTATAGAACTGGAGTACAAAGCGGTTATGGATACAGTTATTAATACCTATGGCAGCACTCCCACAAGCTCTAAGCATGTCTGTGCTCTATTGAATCCATAAATTGGCAATTGAATTTAAAAAAGATTTTAAATCCTAATTCGTTGCTTTGTTTCTTCTTAATTTCCTACAAGGGCAACCACTCCCTATTTTAATGAACCAAAAGGTTAAAATTCGGTCCAATAATGGATTAGCCTTCATTCTATCCTTGGGGATTTTATCTATTATTCTACTCTTAATTCTCTCCAT
>CAJWYM010000030.1 GCA_913049555.1 uncultured Opitutia bacterium | reverse complement strand
TTAAAACTAAATACTTGCTGCCTTGGGCAAATCGGCATTGAGGTCAATTTCATGGATGTCTTTTCGCTTCACTCTGGCTAGACGAGATCTTCTTCTCAATTGTCTGTCTAACTTGATGGATAGCTCATCAATCGATTTGTAAAGATCTTCGGTGCCAACCGAAACAACAATGGGTGAACCGTTGATATCAATGTGCCCTTTTGCTACAAATTCATTTTCATGGGAGGAATTATGGGCGTGCTCTAAATCTACTCGAACTCGGATAATTTTATTTTCATGCCTGAACAGTTTCTCCATTTTCTCCTCAACTGCGTTTTTAAGTGCTTCGGTTAAGTCGAGATGAACACCGGAGATGATAATTTTGTCGTTCATGCTTGTATCCTTTGTTTTTCTGTTATTAGTTTTGAGAGTGTTACAAATGCAACGACTCTATGAAAAAATTTAAAAATAATTTGTATGAATATTCAGATGTAATTGTTACCGGAGGATCCTCTGGTATAGGTAAAGAATTTATAGAACAAATTTACCACTTAAATAAAATTACACGCTTTTACAATATTTCCCGGTCGAGACCGGAGTTGGGTTTTTTGAAGCATATCATAATGAAACACTATCCATGTGATTTGTCCAGCAGAAGCGAAAGAAAAAACACAATTAGCTTGTTATTTACTGAACTTCAGAATGTTACAAATCGTAAAAAAATCCTCCTAATTAATAACAGTGGATTTGGCGCTTACGGTAAATTTCCAAAACCGAATTTAGACCATCAACTAGACATGCTAGAGGTAAATGTGGCAGCACCCACTCACCTTTGTGGTGCCTTTTACCCGCTTTTAAAAGAAGGGGGAGCGGTTATAAACATTGCATCCACTGCGGCATTTCAACCCACGCCAATACTTTCTACTTATGGGGCTACAAAGTCTTATTTATTGGATTGGAGTTTAGGCATCCAACAAGACTGGAATGAAGACAACATTCCAGTGCTCGCAGTCTGTCCAGGACCTACTTCTACGAATTTCTTTTCCAATGCTGGATTTAAAACCGCACCGATTTCAGGAAAAGGAAGTTGGAGTGGTCAAACTTCACACAAAGTCGTTCAGGAATCGTTGAAAAGCTTCCAAGAAAATAAGTCTTTGCTTGTGACTGGATGGAACAATAAGGTACTTTCCTTCTTCGGTTCTAAAGTTCCAAAATCAATCATAAACAAAATCTCCTATCAAATTTTAAAAAAGATGAGACTGGAACAATTTCAATGAGTAAAGAAATCCTATCCAATGATTCCCCTTTAGTAAATTTAGACGAACTCCCTAGTTGGATTTTGTACGAAGACGAAAATTTGATCATTATCAACAAACCGGGTTGGCTGGTTTGCCATCCGTCTAAAAACGGTCCCCTTTCAAGCCTTATAAGTGCGGTGAGAGAATATTTGCAACAAGAGGAGACCTTGCATCTTGTTCATCGTTTGGACAGAGAGACCAGTGGAATCATTTTGATCGCTAAAAACAAATTTACAAGTAGGCCTCTTCAAATCGCGATTGAGAACAAAGAATTTAAAAAAATATATTGGGGAATTCTAGAAGGTGAGATCCAAGAGGAATTCAAAGTAAGTGCTCCGATTTGCGGAGATCGAAAGTCACCCGTTGTTGTTAAACAGCGCGCTCTTCCTGACCCCAAAGGGGGTGGTAAAGAAAGTGAGACTCTTTATCGACCTCTGGAATTTCGCAATGGATACACCCTTTGTGAAATCATCCCGATCACGGGACGAAAACACCAGATACGCGTGCATGCTCAATTCGCAGGACATTGTATCGCCGGGGACAAACTTTATGGGCCCGATGAACAACTCTACCTAAGGTTCACCGAAGTAGGTTGGACTGAAGATCATGAAAAACTCCTCCCTATTAAGAGACAGGCTCTTCATGCTCGCAAACTTACTTTTCAATACCAAGAGAAACCTTTTACGATTGAGGCTCCTCTCTTAGAAGACATGGACGAATTTTGGTCGCGATTATTAAAAGAAAATCAATAAAGCTATTGAGAAAATTGAACACTAATCAAAAAGGACGAACTTGCATATTTTTTGTTAAAAAATGAATAGTTATCTTGTTGTTTGATTAAAATGACTTTTATAAATTACATCTGTATTCGTGGGTATTTCTTTTGTTGCACTCTAAAACCCACTCAATTTTTTTAGATAGGATTCTCGTTTTCGAATGCACCCTCAGCTTGAAAACTAATTTTACAGTGCAATGAATCTATGGTAAAAAAAACACCCAATATGAAAAAAAAGCTAATTTTGATCGACGGTATGGCCCTTGCCTATCGAGGACATTTTGCACTGATAAAAGCTCCAAGAATGACTTCTTCAGGTATGAACACTTCCGCCTGTTTTATCTTTGCAAACACAATTCTTGAACTTTTAGACAAGGAGCAACCGACTCACATTGCGGTTGCATTGGATACATCAGAACCGACCTTCCGCCATAAAGAATACCCAGACTACAAAGCGCAAAGAGATGCGATGCCCGAAGATCTCTCCTTGGCTCTCCCTTTCATTGCTAAGATCTGTTCGGCTTTTAACATACCCGTGATTAAAGTTCCCGGTTGGGAAGCGGATGACATTATTGGAACTCTCTCCAAACAGGCAGCTTCAGAGGGGATTGAGGTGGGAATGGTTACCCCTGATAAGGATTTTGCTCAGCTCATTGAAGAAAAGATCATTCAATACAAGCCTAGCCGTAGTGGGAATGGCTATGAAAAAATTGGCATTTCTGAAACCTTAGAAAAGTGGAAAATCTCAAGAATTGATCAAGTAATTGACATGCTGGCAATGATGGGAGATGCCAGTGATAATATTCCAGGAATTCCTGGAATTGGCCCCAAAAGCGCAGAAAAATTATTGGCTGAATTTGATTCCGTTGAGGGAGTCTTAGCAAATACGGACCAATTGAAAGGGAAACAAAAAGAGAAAGTGGAAGAAAATCGGGAGTTGGCATTGCTCTCAAAAAAACTCGTGACCATTCAATTGGATACGCCCATCAAGGAAAGCTTGGAAGATTTGACAAAAAAGGAGTTTGATAAACCTGCCCTTCTATCTGTTTTTAAGGAACTTGAATTTAAATCTTTAGCATCTCGGGTTTTTGGAGAAGTCATAGAAGAAAAAAAACCTTCCCAAAAAAGTATTCAAGACACGGTCCGCAACTATGAATTAGTCGATACCCAAGAAAAAAGAAACCAGCTCATTGACCTTCTTATCCAGCAATCCTCGGTATGTTTTGATTGTGAAACTACAGGTTTGGACTACAAGGTTTGTGAATTGGTTGGAATTGCATTTAGCTTTGAAACCACCCATGCCTTTTATGTTCCTACTCTCATAGACGATTCGAATGCAAAGGAGATCGCTCGGGAATTCCGCATCTTCTTTGAAAATCCTAATATCGAAAAAGTGGGTCACAATTTAAAGTATGATCTGGCCGTGCTCAAATGGCATGACATTACCGTAAAAGGGCCCTTTTTTGACAGTATGATCGCTGCCCACCTTTGCCTACCGGACGAAAGAAAGGGAATGGACTATTTAGCATCAAAATTACTGGACTATCAGTGTATTCCAATCACCGACCTGATTGGTCCTAAAGGTAAAGATCAAGGGAGTATGAAAACGGTTCCTCTCAACGTTGCCTGTGAATATGCTTGTGAGGATGTGGATATCACATGGCAACTCGCAGAATTGTTTAGAAAAAAATTGAAGGAAAGAGGTCAAGAAAAAGTGTTCTACGAAATTGAATGTCCTCTAATTCCGGTTTTAATTGAAATGGAATTCGAGGGGATTCGTCTAGATCCAATCGCAACGCATGAACTGTCGAACACCCTAAAAACAAAAATCAGAGAGGCCACAAATTCCATTTATGAGGAGGCAGGAGAATCGTTCAATATAAGTTCTCCCAAACAGCTTGGGATTGTTCTGTTTGAAAAGTTACAACTGGTAGAGAAGCCAAAGAAAACCAAAACTGGCCAATATCAGACCAATGAACAAACACTTTCTGATCTATCCAAAGACCATGAAATCGTTCGCAAAGTCCTCGATTACAGAACTTTCTCTAAACTTAAGTCTACTTATGTCGATACCTTGCCAGGTTATATTTCCCCCAAATCAAACCGCATCCATACTCATTATGACCAAGCAGTCACCACAACTGGAAGAATGCAGTCCCATGACCCCAACTTACAAAACATTCCAATCCGATCCGATCTGGGAAAAGAAATCCGAAAAGCCTTTGTAGCTAGGAATAGTGATTTCCTGTTGCTAGCAGCAGATTATTCTCAAATTGAGCTCAGAATTGCCGCCTCCCTCAGTCAAGACCCAAACATGATCGATGCGTTTCGATCCCAACAAGACATACACAGTGCCACTGCTGCAACCCTTTATGGGGTTTCTCATGATCAAGTATCAGGAGACATGAGGCGCAAGGCGAAGACAGTCAATTTTGGAATTCTTTACGGTATTTCTGCTTTTGGGCTGTCTCAAAGAACAGAAATGAATCGATCTGAAGCCAAAGAACTAATAGAGCTTTATTTTAAGAAATACAGTAAAATCCAAGAATGGATGAATAAAACCATCGAATTTGCTCATAAAAATGAGTATGTGGAAACGATTACCGGCAGGAGACGCTACTTGCGTGATATCAATTCTCAAAACAAAACCACTGCGAGTGCAGTCGAGAGAAATGCGATCAATGCACCGATTCAAGGGACTGCTGCTGATATGATCAAACTTGCGATGACACGAATTCAAACCGAGATTCAACGGCAAAATCTCAAAAGTCGCATGCTTCTCCAAGTCCATGATGAACTGGTTTTTGATATGCATGTAGAAGAGGAAGAAATTTTAAAAACACTCGTTGATTCCTGTATGAAAATCGCTCTGCCCCTAGATTCAGTTGAAATTGAGGTAGAAATGGGAAGCGGTAAAAATTGGTTACAAGCGCATTGACCCAATTCTCTCAACCAACCTTGGCTGAGGCACTTGAGACAGTAATTAAGATTCCCTTGGAGGTGGGAGTATTGCTCTTATCCGCAGTGCTGTCGATGGGCACGAGAGCATTTGCCTCGGGAAAATATGCAGCTGCACAGCCTTTTGGAACTTGGTATTCAATTGCCAGAAACAAATGTGCCTCGCGAGTTTGTCCCTGATAGTGACTTGTAATGTTTACAGGCTCTTCCGGTTTAATTCCTCGGTCTTCCATATCCGATCGATTCATTAAAAGAACTCTACGTTCGTTGTAAATGCCTCGATACCGGTCGTCGAGGCCATAAACAGTTGTGTTGAATTGATCATGACTCCTGATCGTCATTAAAACTAACTGGTTTTTTTGGGGTTGAATCAGATCGATTGGATTTATTCTGAAATGAATCTTCCCTCCCACAATTGAAAAATCTCTCTCCTTGACAGGATTGGGCAAGTAAAATCCTCCTGGCTCCAAAACTCTTTCATTGAAATTTTCAAAACCAGAAATCACCCCTTCCACAGCTTTTCGGATAAGTCCATAGTCCTGGGTCCAATGCTGCCAAAATAATTTTTCTGCAAACAAAGATTCGCCAATCATCGAGACAATCGCAGGCTCTCCTTTCAAATGAACGGAAGCAGGTTTAAATCTGCCATGGGAGGATTGAACCACTCCCATAGAATTTTCCATAGAAACAAATTGTTCTCCACAAGAAGTTCGGTCTATTTCGCTTCTTCCAAGACAGGGCAATATCAATGCTTGCTCTCCAGTCACAACATGAGAGCGGTTTAATTTGGTTGAAATTTGAACGGTTAGTTTACAATTCCGCAATGCTTCCGCAGTGTAAGAGGTATCTGGAGAGGCAGATAAGAAATTCCCCCCCAACGCAATAAAAACCTTTCCTGCATCTTCATGCATAGATTTTATGGCATTCACCACATCGTGTCCATGCTTGCGAGGAGATTGGAATTTAAAGTAGCGGTCTAAAGAATCGTGGAAACTATCGGGCATTTTCTCAAAAACACCCATCGTCCTGTCTCCCTGCACATTGCTGTGTCCACGAACGGGGCACAGACCCGCTCCTTTCTTACCAAGATTTCCAGTTAGGATCTGGATATTAACCAGTTCTTCAATCGTGGAGACCGCATTTTTATGCTGAGTCAATCCCATCGCCCAACAAACAATGACCCCTTTGCTTTTTCCAAACTCAAAAGCGGCTTGCTCAATCAGATTTCTGGACAAGCCCGATTCTTTGACAATGGTCTCCCAACTCTGATTTTCAATAGAAACTTTATATTCTTCAAAACTATTACAGAAATTTTTAATGAATTCAGTATCCTCTAATTGATTCTCTAGAATACACTTTGCTATTCCCTTAAATAAAGCGTGATCCCCATTTGGTTTTATTTGAAGGTAGAGTGAAGAAAGCGCGGTCGATTGACCCATCATTCCTTTTATCTCCTGAGGATGAGCGAAACCGAGAAGACCTGCCTCTTGTAGAGGATTTACCGATATAATCTTTCCCCCATTGCGAACACAATTTTGCAAGGCCGATAACATGCGAGGGTGGTTTGTGCCCGGGTTTTGTCCGATAACAAAAACGCTTTCTGCATGATCAAAATCCTCCAAAGTCACTGTGCCTTTTCCAATCCCAATCATTTGATTCAAAGCAGCACCGCTCGATTCATGACACATATTGGAACAATCTGGTAAGTTGTTAGTTCCATACATACGGGCCAGCAATTGATAAGAAAATGCAGCTTCATTGCTGGCTCTACCTGAGGTGTAGAAGATCGCATCGTCAGGATCTTCTAAATCCCTAAGATTTTGAGCAATCAAATGGCATGCTTTTTCCCAACTTATCGGTTGGTAATGTTTCGCCCCTTTAGGTAAAAACATGGGTTCGGTCAAACGCCCCTGAAGTTCGTGCCAAAAATCGCTTTTCTCTCCTATGGAATCAATCGAATGTTCTTTAAAAAACTCAGCTGTAATTCGCTTTTTAGTGGATTCTGAAGCAATTGCTTTTGCACCATTTTCACAAAATTCTGTGGTTGCTCGATGATCATCTGGATCCGGCCAAGCACACGAGGGACAATCGAATCCATTTTTTTGATTCAACCCCAACAATACTCTGCTTCCATGAACCAAACCGGATTCTCTAAGAATGTGCTTCATGGAATTCGCAACAGCACCCATGCCTGCAGCGAAAGTTTTTGATTTTTCGATGCGGATCCCTGTTAATTTTTCAGGCGTATCTTCGTTGCTCATTTTTTAATCATTTTTTTGACAATGGGGTCTCAAGAACTCGAAAAGGATGGGTATAGATATTGTGCTGATTCTTCTTTAAAAATCCAACAATGCAGATATTCATCCAATCCGCCAACTCGACAGCCAAACTAGAGGGAGCTCCAATAGAGAGGACGACACTGATTTTTGCTTTGGCCACTTTTTGGATAATTTCAAATCCACACCGTCCACTGACTAATAAAAAGCAATCCTGAGGAGCGTATTTTTTCTCCAGGCATTGCCCGACTAATTTGTCGACTGTATTGTGTCGTCCTATATCCTCTGCTTGATACAGAATATCGCCTTGATCATCCACCAAAGCGGAACAATGAATGCCACCTGTAGTCGAAAAAATACTTTGCTCTTTTAACATTGCATGGATGATTTTTTCAAAGGGAAGATTTCTAAATCTTCTTGTTTTTGGCAGTGGACTCAAATCCTCAAGGTTTAGATCTTTTAATTCTTGATTGCTACAAACTCCACAAGCAGAATTGGAGAATTGATTCTTTGACTTTATCTCTTTTGCTCGCTCTTCAACCAAACGAAAGAAAATGCGATGTTGTCCTTCTTTGTGAAATTCTAATAAGTCTTCTTTTGAAAATATAAACCCCTCACTGAAAAGAAAACCGACCGCTAAATTATAATCATTCCCCATTGTCCTCATTGTCAATGTGGTGGCTTTAAAAGGGGCATGCCAACCATAGGCCACAAGGATTTCTAAGGGTTCTTCAGCTGCGATTGAATCCTCAAGGTAATTGTAAGAGCCATTTCGGTAGCGAAGAATTCGAACTTTTCTAATTCCGTCGGTCGTTTCCTCTGATTCTAGATGAGCCATAATCTCTTAAATTGGATCCGAAACAGGCTTTAGTTTATTATACTTTATAGGTCGTTTGGAAGGATAAAAATTAGAAATTCGATCTTTTATAAGGCTGTCTCCATAAGTTTACTCAAGAACAAAGCTCCATTTTTAATCACAAAATTTTGACGTTTTGAAGGGATCCACAAACTCATCTATACAATCCTCGTCAAGAATGGATAAAACAATCGCTAGGACCCTAAAAATTAATTTTAGAGGTCTTAATGGAAAATCCTATTAAAAGAGTACATCCAATATTTTTTTAACACAGAAAATCGAGTCCATGAGCGAATTCGCTTCTATTTTGTGAATGCATTTCTTTTAAAAAAATTAGGATTTTGATCTAAAGTAGTAGCTAAAAATTAAATCATTAGGAGTAAAAATGCGTAGGATTGATAACTTTCGCTTTATGACGGAGGCCTACTATTTATTTCCATTAAAAAGAAACTACAAGCTGGTTCCCTTGAACTAAGATTTTCATAAATCTCATTTCTCTATCAATCCAAATAAAGAGAATTTAGTTCCATATGACTGCACTGAAAAAGCTCCAAATCACTGAATCTCCTTGGACTAAATGTGAGCAATACTTTTTCTTGTGGGATAAGATGGAAAGCATTGTCACTCCAGGTGCCTGCTGCAACTCCTTGTTTCAACCACAAGAAAGGAACAAAATTTTCCGATTGGATCGTAGCCTCTACTTGACTTTCCATCTTTCTCAAACCTACCCTCACATTCGCTCCCTCTAGGGACAACTCTTTGTAATTGTCAAAGAGATGAATAGATCGTGAGACCTCAGAATCATCATTAGAGAAATATTGAACTAAAACATAAGAGTCCTGCTTCCTCATCCCAAAATCCTCTAATTCAGAATATGCGATTTTGACAATTTCGTAACTCTTATTGAATGAAGTAGATGCAGGGTATTCTTTTTTCATCAATAAGTTTCCTTTAAAATCACACAAGCTAACCCTTACAATTCCTTCCGTCTTTTGGATACAATCACTGGTGAGCCAGATACACAGATTTTTCCCTTCCTCAAAACAAGAAATCAAAGTTGGAGCGAAAAATCTCTTCATTGCATAGTGCAACATTTTCCATCGACCATCGAACTCCAGACTGGACCAAGAACTACCCGGCCAAATATCATTCAGCTGCCAGATTAAAGTTCCCATGTTATAAGGCATGCACCTTCGCCAATGCTCACATGCAGTTTGGATCGCTAACATTTGCAAAGCTTGTGATAAATAAATAGTGGATTCATAACGATCGAATTTTCCAAACTCTCGTAAAATTCCATCTTTAATCCTTTGATTTCCATCTGCTCCCGTTTGATTGCTTCGTTGATGAAATTCAAACTGTTCTGAATCAATGAAACGCTGATCTTTTGATATATATGGATTCATGGTCTCCTCACTGGCAAGGGATCCAAAGCCAAACTCTGAACTGAATCTTGGTTTACAGGTTCTGTAATAAGAGAAATCCTTTTGGCCATGCCAAACACTCCAAAAGTGAACATCTCCCCTTGTCGGATCTTGTGCGTCTTCGTAAATCCCTATTCCATTGGATGGAGAGGAGGGCCAATAATCACGAGATGGATCTTCTGCAAGAACGATTGGATGAATGGTATCCACATACAACTTGTGGTATTCTTGTAAGAGTTGCTCCTTCAAGACCTCTTTCCCCGAACACTCCTCCCATGATATTGCCTGCTCATTCTCGTTATTACCGCACCATAGCGCGATCGAAGCATGATGACTCAAATGTCGAATCTGATGAGTGACTTCTTTTTTTACTTCTCGAACAAAAGATTCATTTACTGGATACATAGCGCAGGCAAACATAAAATCTTGCCAGACCATCAAGCCTAGCTCATCGCAAATTTGATAAAAAACATCTCTTTCATAACGACCGCCTCCCCAAACTCGGATCATATTATTATGGGCTGCTTTTGCGGACTCCAGTTCCCAACGAATTTGTTCCTCTTTTATTCTCGATTCAAAAATATCCGTTGGGATCCAATTAGTTCCTTTGGCAAACACAGGTTTCCCATTCACTTCGAAAAACATAGCAACGCCCGCATGCTCTTTTTGGTGCAACAAGCGAAGTTCTCTCAAACCAATCTTCTGATGGTAGGTATCAGAATTTTCCTGAAAATCCAAACGAACTCTAAGGTCGTACAAATATGGCTCACCCAATCCAACAGGCCACCAAAGATTTGGATCTTCAATTGTAAAATCCAAAGCACAAGAACCGATTCCTTGATCTATTTTTACAGTCTTTGAGAAACAATACTCATCCAAACAAACTTCCATTTCAAAATCACCCCTTACAACAGACTCGTAATGAACAGTGACCTCTAATTGAACGGATCCATTCGAGTGAATCTGGCTGTGGGTTACGTATCGGATGGAGGCAGCGTCCTTTTTTTCTAAATAAACATTCCCAGGAATTCCTTGCGGATTTAAAGAGGGCCCCCAATCCCAACCTCCATGTGCAGCCGGTTTTCTCAAGAAATTTTTAACCTTCGGAAACCATTCCCTTGCCGCTACCGAATAGATTTCAAGGGGATACTCTCCTGCCCTTTTATTCATCTCCAAAGACGCAGGATAGATCACAACTGTAATCCGATTCTCACCCACTTTTAAATGAGACTTTGCCTCGAAACGATGTTGTAGAAAATAATTATCCGTGGATCCTAACCAATCTTCATTGATTTTAATCTCAGTTACAGTGTCTAAAGTATCAAAATGAAGAATCAAAGACTTACTATCGAGATCTTCTTCCTTAAGCCAAAAAGCTTTTTCATAAGACCAAGTCGAACCCCCAACCCATTGTTGATCCAATTCATTCATTTTCTCATAGGGGTCATCCAAAATTCCCTGAGAGACCAAGTCATGATGGACCAGGCCTGGAACATTCCCTGTAATTTTAAGAGATTTAGAAAATGGATTCTCTCCATCCAGATGAGTAATCTCCCAGTCCCCATTCAATAAGATTCGATTCAAAAGTAAATTCTTGTGGTCTAACATAGATCTAAAATATACTGAAAGATAAAAGAATGGTTTGTAAAAAGCCTCTTATTTATTGAGATATTTTATCAGTCTTGAATGATCCTCCTGTTAAAATCAATCTTTCCGTGCTATTCTTTATTGAAACTTTAGAATGGATACGCTCTGAAAACCCTTATCCTAATAATAATTCTACCCTCATAATTGAGATACAAAGTCCTACAAATTGGTATCTGTAAAAATAAACCTTCAACTCGAACCGTGTAGAAAGTCATCTTTTCAAATAACAAATAAACTTCCTTGTTAAACTCAATCAATGGTCACAAACATTCTTAGTGGATTCCAAGGATTTATCTATTGAATGAATTCATTTTCACCGAACAAATTCAGGACAAAATATCTCAATTAATAAACCGCACATATCATTTAAGATTTAGACGATTCCTGTATCCTTTTAGTCGAAATCCATCCATTTTTTTATGCATTCTCATCGCTTTCTACCGTTCCTAATTTTTGTAGCTTTTATTTCAACAATACTTGCTGCAAATGAAAGACCGAATCTCTTACTGATTGTTTCAGACGATCAGGGTTACGGCGACCTCTCTCTTCATGGCAATACTGTGATAGAAACTCCTAATTTAGACCGATTAGGAGAAAATTCTGTGAGATTTGATCATTTCCACACTACTCCAGTCTGTGCAACGACCAGGGCCTCTCTACTCACTGGTAAAAATCACCATACGGTTGGAGTATGGGGGGTTCACGAGGGCAAAGACTATCTTGCTCTAGATGAAAAAACGATTGCGGATATTTTAAGTGAGCATGGTTATCGCACTGGCTTTATAGGTAAATGGCACAGCGGTCGATCCCCTGCATGGATGCCTTGGAATCGAGGATTTGATCAAGCCTATGTATCCTCTCTATACAAACATAAGAATACGCCAATCTCACACAATGGAAAAGCGATTCATCTAAAAGGTTGGGCAGATGAAAGTTTTACAGATTTAGCCATCCAATTCATAGATAGAAAAGAGAAGAAACCGTTTTTCTTGATGCTTTCACTGTTAACCCCTCATGGGCCAATCGAAGCACCTGAGGAATATGTGAACAAATATTTAAAAAAAGGGCTTTCATTGCATTTTTCAAAACTCAATGGAATGATTGAATTTATGGATAAAAACATAGGGAGACTCTTGTCCCATCTGGATGAATCAGGCATGAGAGACAATACTGTAATTGTTTTCATTAGTGACAATGGCTCCACTAAAAAAACTGAAAATGGGGTATTGACCGATGAAGAGTGGGATTTGAGAAGACCCTTGGGTCTTCGAGGAAATAAAGGTAATATTTATGAAAATGCGATGCGAGTTCCGTGTTTTATTCATTGGCAAAATAAAATAAAACCAGCCATCATAAAATCTTTCACGGATGTGACCGACCTTTTCCCAACTATTCTAGACCTAGCCGAAGTAAAACAAAAAAAAGACCCGAGTGTAACTGGGAAATCATGGCTCCCCTTTTTATCGGGAAAACAAACACAATGGCCTGAAGCTAGAGAGTTTTTCCGCCCCTATTGGACTGCTTTCTGGAAGGAAGGGTGGGACAAACAAGGTCCCTTCCCCGAGAAATCAGCAATGAAATACCCCAACCAAATCAATGCATGGATTCAAGAACCCTATAAACTCATTTTTTACCGAGGTCGTTACAAATTGTACCACTTAAAAGAAGACCCCCAAGAAAACAAAGACCTCTCGAAACAATTCCCTGAATTAGTAGAATCACTTTCACAAAAAATGAAACTGGCCTATCTAAAGATGCATTCAGATAAAGATACCTACACCCAACCACGATTTCATATTGGCCATTCAGAATACGATCTCTGCGAGCGGGTAGGCCTTAATTTGCGTGGGTCCGAAATCCCGTTCTGCACGGGAACATCTGCGACTGGCAATGTAATTATCCAATCCCATAATTCTGCGAATTGGAAAGCCGTGGGGGACTCCCAAACAATTCCTGTGGATGTTACAGAATCCGGCACTTTTCGAGTTTTATTGGATCTTTCAAAACCAACAAACGAAGTCCAATACAGTCTTTCTATTGGAGATTCATCCATTCAGAGGAGTCTTAAAAAAGAAAACGGTCATTGGACATTAGGAAATATAAAACTGAAAGCTGGGCAACAAGACCTTACACTTGCAATTGAATCTATGCCTCAGGGAGTGCCTATCGCATTCAACAAACTAAATCATATACTTTTCAAAAAAATAATTTCATCCCAACCTTGATTTATAAAATGAAATCGAATTCTTTTAAAAAACAAGCCCTTGCATTGATTTTTATCTTACCTTTCTGGTGCATCCTTGCAAAGGATCCACCCAACATTATAACCATCCTCATTGATGATGCAGACTTTACAGACTTTTCTTGTTTTGGCGGTCCCAAGGATTTAACGCCTAACATCGATCGACTGGCAAGCGAGGGAGTTCGATTTACTCAGGCTTATACCACAGCCTCTGCTTGCACGCCGAGCCGCTATTCCTTTTTAACAGGAAAATACGCAACTCGTTATTTTGATGAAAACCGACCTCCCAAATCTAAAAACCAAGTAGCCACAATTCAATGGAACACTTACATAAATAAGCCAGAGACGAACATTGCGACTTTCTTTAATAAATTGGGATACAAAACCGGTATCTCAGGAAAGTGGCATATTACCTGGATGAAAACCTATGAGCTTCCTCGGTTAAATCCTGATGCAAAAATTACAGACTCAGGAATGCATGAAAAACTGCAAAATTATCAAAATGCTGTCGCATCCAAAATCCAAGAACTCACTGGGTTTCAAAATGCCAATGCCATGCTTACCGGTAATTTTGATGGGGCGGAGGCTCCCCCATTGAAAGATCTTCGTTATCACAACCTAGAATGGATAACGAAAGGTTGTGTGGACTTTATTAAAGAAAACAAAGAGAAGCCCTTTTATTTCCAAATGAACCAGACTGTAATTCATGGACCCAGAGTAGAACCCAGTTTAATGAATGGAAATATAACGCATACACCAGAGGGGATTCTCCCTGAATTGGCAAATTTTCAGAAGGATCGCATTGCTGCCCTAAAAAAAGTCGAAAACTACGATAACAAATACAGAAATTTAAGCTCTATTTGGTTGGACCAACAAATTGGTAGAATCGTTGACACCTTGAAGCAAGTCGGCATTTTCGAAAAAACAGTCCTTATATTAGCTCCAGATCATAACATAGAGCCTGGAAAAGCCTCTGTTTATGAATCGGGTGGAAGAATTCCTATGATTTTATTTTGGAAAGATAAATTCGAAAAAAACCGAGTAGACGATCATCTAGTACAACTTGTTGATGTCTTGCCCACTACATTGGATATTATTGGTCATCCATTGAGTGAAGAGGAATTAAAACATTATAAAATAGATGGTCGCTCTTTTCTCCCCGCAATTTTAGGAACTTCTGAAAAAGAGGACATTAGAAAGGATACTTATGCAGAGTTTGGGTACACCCGAATGATAAAAGCAAAAATTCAGGGGCAAGAATTCAAGTATGTGGCATGGAGATATCCTAAGAAAGATATAGAAAAAATGAAGGAAGCCACAAAATTCGGAACTCCAGAAGTGCTCAGTTACGACGAAATAAGGACTCGCTCACAGGAAAAAGAGCTCTTTGCTATCAACCATCTAAACATGCCCAAAGCCGAGCAACCCAAATTTACAATGCAAGTATATCCCGCCTATTACGATCCAGATCAACTCTACCTAGTGGGTAAAAACAATGCAGAACAATTCAACTTGGCTTTCAATCCGGAGTACTCAAAAATTTTGGAAGAATTGAAAAATCGACTTCGAGTATATTCTGCATCTTTTGATTATCACTTTGACGTGGATTATACTCTCAACGATCCAGATAACTTCATTTCATCGCCTCAATACAAAGCAATGACAGAAAATACAGCTCAGTTCTATGCTGAATTAGAAAATGCACCCAAATGGTTCAATACAAAATCTAAAGCATGGCCTCCAACTCTAGAATCCCAATTTCCAAATTGGGAAAACTGGCCCCCTCAAATACCGGAGATTGCTTTCGAGTGATTTTGAGCTTAGAATGTTCAGAAGTCATTCAACCGATCAGAGGCATTTGAGATCCACACAATTGCTCTTTATTGAAAACTCATATTTAAATCAAAATAAAGTTGAATTTGAGTTGCTTCTGAAAGCTCAGCAATGATTTGTTGCCTTTGAATAGAATCTAAAATGCATGGTATCTTAAGATAAAGTGCTTCTAAAAGCGCTACTTCTTAAAATAGAACGAAGCTCGCTTTGTGATCACAAATCTAAGATCAAACTTTAAAATCAGAACGGTAGCTGCTCTATAAAAGCTGTATTTTCGCAGGGACAATATGGAAAAAATTTGAAGTCCCTCTCCAAAAACACTTACCGTTATTTATTAAAGTAGTAGCTATCCATTCAATTCATAGGTTGCATCTTCAAACAAAAAGTGAATTCGAATTTAAAGAAAATGGTTCAGATCCTTTCATAAAAAGAAATGAAACTCGAATGAGCTGAATCCATATTAGATAGGGTTCCTTGTATAAGAATACCTTCTATACCGAGAATCCATTTTAATCAAAAATTTGATTTTTTTAAACGGCCCATCATGCTTCAACGATTCTTCTTTGATTTTTTGAATGAAACAGCTGGTGGAGCTTTTGGATTGTTAGAGAGATTTTGGAATCCTTCAGGCAATGCTTCTTTCCATCCAGCTTTCAATTTTAATTCTAGTTCGGAAACCCAGTTTTTATATTCAGGATTTGCTGCCACATTGACTGTTTCTTCTGGATCTATTTCATGATCATACAATTCTTTGAGTCGAATACTTTTCAATTGATCTGTATCTTTGTTTTTATTCCACCATTCAATGTATCGAAAACGATTGGTTCGAATTGCATAGCCCTCTAAATTTTTGCCTCTTGGAAATTGACTGAAAGCGGCTGATTTCCATTTTAAAGTGGGGTTGTATAACAGTGGGACCATTGAGGTTCCTTCTAAATATTGAGGAATAGAGAGTCCGCACAATTCTGCTAAAGTTGGATAGATATCTACATATTCGACCCATGCTTCTGTTTGCATGCCAGAGGTCTCTTGGATTCTTGGATCTTTTATCATTAAAGGGGATCGAGTAGCATTTTCATAATTTGTAGTTTTACCCCACATCCCTTGATGTCCCAGATGATATCCATGATCCGACCAAAGAACGACAATCGTATTTTCCTCATAACCGAGTTCTTTTATTTTATTGAGTAGAATTCCCACTTGATGATCAATGAAGCTGATACACGCATAGTAAGCGTGTATTAAATTTCGTGCATAAGCCAAGGGCACATTTTCCTCAGCGGTAGGGTTCGGTCCTGCATAAGACTTTAGAGCATAAGTTGCGATCGTAAATACGTCCGAATCTTTTGGAAGCACAAAGTTGTTGGGTATTTTTATCTGTTTCGGGTCATATAGATCCCCGTATTTCTTTGGACAAACAAAGGGTAAATGAGGTTTTAAATATCCAACTGCAAGGAAAAATGGTTGGTCTTTGGGTTTGAGATTCTTAATACGATCCAGAGTTGCGAGTGTCTCTGATGTAGTCATTCCGTCTTTGTAATGTTTGTCTGGAAAATCCGCGAGTTCAAAAGCCGGGGTTTTTGGTCCTCGACCAGACTTGTATTGCATTCCTAACTCTATATTTTCAGGCAACTGGTAGTGATTTTGAAAAGGCGGTTCCCATGCCTTTTCAGTTGCATAATCTTTGGCTTGTCCTCCATGGTGAATTTTACCCAAGTTTCGAGTATAATACCCATTTTTTGTAAAAAAAGAAGTCAAGCTATCATGAGATTTTAAGAATTCATTTACAAAATAAAGACTGTATGGATAGTCCACCCCCGTGGTGTCCGGTCGACACCCACTCAAGATACTCGCTCTGGATGCGGAGCAAACGGCCTGCTGAACATAAGCTCTATTGAATTGAACTGCTTCTCTAGATAACTTATCTATGTTTGGAGAATGGATTTGTTTACTGCCATAACATCCTAGTTCTACACGCAAATCATCAATCCCAATAAAGAGAACGTTGGGGGAATTGTCAGCATATCCCACCATGATAAAAGAGTGAAGGATAAGTAAAATAAAAAAATACTTTTTCATATTCATTGAACTATTTTTTTCATTCTAATTTTAAGAGCCCTCAGAAATTCATTCCTATAATGGACCTTGGTAGATTTTTCATCTTTTTACTCAAACTCCATGCTTAACATTGGATGATTCAAATCCACCCAAATTTTAGAATTTTCTGATGAAGACAATCTTGAGAAAAGATTCCAGTGGATCTGCTTCATCTTGAAAGCGATTGCAGACAAAAGTGTAAATTTTGAAGTCATTAATGGATGAAGGATTTAGATTTTATAATAGAACAAACAGAATTGAATCCGATTGCCTGAAAGAAAGTATGAAGTTATTTATAACACTCCTCTTTGGGTTTCGCTATGAACTATTTTAGCGAACTTTTGAGATTCTTTGTGTGAAAAATGAGAATCAAACAAAAGATATTAGAGAGAAATAGATTGTTAAATCCTAAAATATGAATTTTGTTTCCTTGAAGATTTACAGAATTCTTTACCACCTGATAGGGTAAAAATGTAATCCAAGTTTTAATGAGATTTGCAAGTATAATCCAAGAGGCGCTCATATTCAATTGCAAAGCAAATCCTAAACGCTTCCTCTTTTTGCCTCTAGATCGAGTCTGATAGACTCCATTTTTTCTTTACTCAATCCAAATTTCCTCAAACATAAAAAAGAAAATGAAAGACCCACAATTGGAACGAACAGAAACAAAATCCGAATGGATTGCAAGGCCTCAGGACTTTGTGTTTTCCCCAATTTTGCATCAAATCCCGTCGATGACAAAACTACACCTGAGAGACCTAGCCCGATTGCCAAACCTACTTTCATAATATAAGTGGCACAGGCCGCAAAAGCTCCTTCTCTTCTTTTGCCCGAATCCAATTCATCATAGTCGATTACATCGGCACCTAAAGCCCCACACAGCATCCAAAAGCCTCCTTGAGTGAAGGCGATCGAACCAGCAGCCAATAATTGAAGCCAAGGAAAGTCAGGGTTGTAAAGAAACCAACTAGTTGCGAACGCGACAATTGCAGAAAATTGAACTGTCATCATAGCATGTCTCTTCCCAATCTTAAATGACAATCTTGAATAAAAAATCACGCCTAACAAACCAAAGATCATGTTTGCGATGCCCATTGCAAAGTTCCATTTTGAGCCCAGAGCAACCTCACCCCCACAAACATAATAAATGGTTATATAATAACCCAGCGATCCAACCATACTCGTTCCGATTCCGTAGGACAAGGCCATGGCTAATTGGGCAAAAAATGGCTTGCATTTTAAAGTTTTCCAAAGAGTCTCCGAGATCGAAGTTTTAGCTTTTTGTTTCTCTACTATTTTATGATAGTATCGTTCCTGAAGGCATACAAAAATCACAACCCCAATAATTATCATAGAGATACCAATGATTACAGCATACACTCTGGCTCCAAACAAAACATTAGGCTCCCCTGTATTAGGATCATTAAAAATACTCAAAGTGACAAATGCGGAGGCAAAAAACATCGCTCCTTCTCCTACTTTTTGAAGCACCCCCTTGTATGCAAAAACGGAAGTTTTTTCATTATAATCTGGGGTCATCTCATTTCCTAAACTTTGGTAGGGCATATTGAAGGAACTGACAATTGTTACCATAACACCAGAAGAAACAACCATATACCAAAATATCTTATTTTCACTCCAACTCGGGGAAACCATAAATAAGAGGGGGAAACAAATACCTGCAAAGATTGAACCCACCAAGATATAAGGACGTCTTCTTCCAAAACGAGTTCTGGTATTGTCGGAGCACCATCCAAAAATTGGGTCTGTAAAGCCATCAACTAGACGATTAATCATCAAAGCCAAACTAACCAAAGTAGGATTTACATGTAAAAAAATGTTAAATACAGGCCAAACCATTGAAGGATATAATCAATCTCCCCACATATCATTGATCGAACCCATTCCGTAGACGATCTTTTGCTTCACAGGAATTTTATCTTTTTTAATTTTCATAAAGAGATTGTTTTGCTAATGAGTGTAAAGTCTGAATGCAGTGGATCAATGCCCGACCGTTGTGATAACAAGCCTTCCAACCATGGGGTGGACATTTATCCTGCATTGAATTCAAGGCTCCATTTTCAGCTACCGATAAGTGCCAACCCCCATTTTCATGGTCTAATAGATAGTTATCTATGAAATTCCATTGTTCCACAAAGAGCTTCCAGTACTTCCCTGTTTCCTCATTATACTTAGAGTGCATCAGCAACAATGCATTCAGGTTTTCCGCTTGGACCCACCAAATCTTATCCCGTTCAAAGCTTGCATGAGTCACCCCCCCGGAATCCATCAATCCATGGTTCTTCACATCCCAACCAACTAAAATGGAATGATCGACCAAATCACGAGACATCCTAATTGTTTTAGGGTCCCCTGAAATACCGATTGCTTTAGCAGACTCCGTTAGCAAAAAAGCAGTTTCTACATTGTGACCAAAAGAATTGTGGTCCGGCAACACAGACCAATCAGCATTGAAGTATAAATTCATGGCTCCTGGACTCACACAGATTTTATTCAAAACGATGGAATGCAGTTCTCTCAATCTGTTATGCAAAATTTTGTGTTTTGTCACTGTAGCTAAAGCTGTAAAAGACTCTAATAAATGAATTTGGGTATTCATAGTCTTGGAGCCATACAAAGAGTCTACGATTTTACAAAAAGGATGCTTGGAATCTTTTGGCTCAAGAATTTTGGTTCCATCTCTCTCAAAGGCTTCAAAATATCCCCCATAATTCTTATCATGACCCTTTTCATCCAACCATTCAAAGGTCTCAATTGCCATTTGTAAGATCTGATCGTCTTGAGTTGCCCGGTAGGCATCTGCTAAAGCATAAATGGCAAAAGAAAGTGGATAGGCATGTTTTTCATCTTTATCATATTTTGAACTCCCAATCAAATTCCCATCCACATCCATTCTAAAATAGAACCCTCCATGTTCCTGATCCCACATGAAATCTCTAAGATACCGGAAACCATGATAGACATATTCTCTATACTCCTCTCTTAGATCTTCAAAATGAATCATCACTTGACTAGCCATCCAAAGCATTCGAGTTTGAAAAACGAGCATTCTCTCTTTAGAATCTCCCCTTTCCCAATTGTATTTAAAATCCTGATGATAACCTCCAAATTCTTTATCTATACAAAGCGGAAACCAAGCTTCTAAAACTGTCTTGAGGTTTTTTTCCAACTGAATTGCAAACAAACGGTATTTAAAATCCTTTTCAGTTGAATCCTCCATACCCGAGATTTTCACCCCAGCAAATGTGGGCAAAAAGATTGCTTTTAGAACAATCCCTAATAGAAGCCCATTTTTTAATATCCAGAAATTAATTTTGTTATTTATCATCCTACATTAAAACTCCTCTTTGAAAAAAATGAATCGGCTTTAAGGGGTCCTTTAAGTCCCTCATTTATAAAACTAAAAATCATTTTATCGTTCTCCTAAAGTATTCAATCAGACTATTGGTGACTTGAAGGTGAATATTTAAATCTTCTTTTAAAATTATCCTGACAAGTAGACCTCTTTTACCGAAAGCAACTTGCTTGTCGAGAAGTCTCTGCAATTCCATTTCTACCATGGACAATGAGTGCACCCCAATCGGTCAATTCATTTTGTCGATCTTTTTTTATAATATCCAAGTCGTCCAATTCTTTTTTATTTCCAACCCAAGACCATGCTAAATATCCATATTTATATTTTTGACAAGTATCCATGATTTCCTGAGCAGCAACAGGTTTTCCATAATGACTCGTGGCAAACTCACCAACGACCAAACAAAAATTATGATTTGCAAAAGTCTTTATATAGCGCTCCACTTTTGTTTGAGTTTTATAGGCTTCATACATATGAACACTGAATATAACTTGAGAATCCAATTGCAAAATTTCTTTGGCAAATAAATGCATACGAGATGACCAATCTTGCCCCCAATTAGGAGCATCTAACATCAATATATTTTTAAAACCAGAAGCTCTCAGTTTTTTCACTGCAATTTTATGTTCAATCAACCAATCTTGTTTTTTAGCTTTATTGCCGAAGGGTTCATTCGCTACATTGATAATTACTCGATCTTCGGTCCCTTCAAAGATCTCTTTAAGATCCATCCAATATTCCACAGCTTGGTGAAGGGTTCCAGCATTCTTGTCATCTGGATAGCCTGTGCAATCATGAACCTCAAAGATTCCAATCAATTGATATTGCTGACACCAGTCTAAAATATCCTGAACTTGCTTCCTATCGTCTCGCTTCCATTGGTGCCCATTGCTTAAAACAATTCGAACCGTATTAAATCCCAATTTACGGACTTCGGAGAGATGTCTTTTTGTGTCTTTTTTAAACCAAGTATGAGCCACATTCACTCCTCGTATCATAAAACGATCGCCGTTGGATTCTAAGAGAGATTTACCCTCAATTTTCAATCTCCCATAGCTGAGACTGGATATAATGAAAATCCAGAATGAATAGATTAGTAGATGTTTGATAAAAGAGAAGGATAGGGAATTCATGATTCTATGTTAAATATTCAATTAATATAAATCAACTTTCTGAAACATTTCGAAATACAAACTCAGTTTCCTTTCCTGCTTCATCGTCGATCTTGTAAAAAGAAAGGATACCAACAAGAGGAGCAAATAAAAATGAACCCGAATGAACGGAACCCTGTTATTAAAAATCTTAAACAAACAAACGTCCATACACTGTCATAAACCATACATCTCCTAATACCATTCTTTAAATCTTTAATTTCGTTTAATTGCATCGTTTTTTCACCAATAGCCATGTAGAGATCATTTAAACCCATTTTTCAAATTTAAAACATGCGAAATTTTGTCAAATTCTTGAGTTTTAAATTCTCTTGTTAATTTTAAACAATCCAATATATTAGCCAAAATATCTCAATTTATAATCATAGAAGCTATGAAAAAAGTCTCCTCTAAAATCCCATTGGTTGCCATTGTTATGCCAATGAAATATGGCAACAGTTCACTGATCGCTCGAGGGATTTCTGAATATATGAAGCTTAATCACCCTTGGAGAATCTATCTGGACGACCATGGCGATGCCGCAGATTCTCCTTTTGATCTTGATAGCAAAAATTTACAAGGAGTCATCTGTAGAAATACGACCCAAAAACTGGTAGACTATTGCAAAAAGAGCAAAATACCCCTCATCAGTATGCTAGATTCTCAATCCTTTGAAGGAGTTTCTGAATCGGTCTTTGACAACGTAGGTATGGGTCACTCTGCTGCAGAGTATTTGATTGAAAAAGGCGCACGATCCATTGGTTATTACAACTTTAAAAACGAATCTTGGGCCAATATGAGAAAAGAAGGATTCTTGGAAGCATTGAAGCTTTGTAAAAAAAGCTATTCTTTATTGGAAGTAGAATACTTCAGCCAGGTGCCTACAAATTGGTTGATAAAACAAGAAGAGAATTTAATAGAGTGGTTTTCTACCCTCGCAAAACCTGCATCTATATTATGTTGCAATGATTTTGCTGCACGGATTGCAACCAATGCTTGCCTCAAGTATTCCATTCCTGTCCCTGAGGAAATTTCAATTTTAGGAATGAATAATGAACTTTCTCGTTGCGAACTCTCTTATCCCCAAATTTCATCTGTAAACCCAAACCCCGAACGCGTTGGATACAATGCGGCCTACCTGCTTGATAAACAAATGCATGAAAAAGAGCTTCCGACTCTAAGAATTGTTTCGGATTCCATAGGGGTTGTAGAAAGAAGATCTACTGAATTTAACTTGATCGACGATCCAAGAGTAGCAAAAGCCCTGAATTTTATTCATGAACATGCAACCCGTGGGATTACAGTGGATGATGTTTGTAAATATGCTGGGGCATCCAGAAGTTTACTGGAGAGAAGATTCCGGAAAGAACTCAACCGCACCCCACAATCCCAGATTCGAATGGTTCAAGTAGAGAAAGCAAAACAGCTCCTCAGAGAAACGAACTGGACTTTAGACCAGATTGCCGAAAATCTCGGATATGAGCACTCTGAATATCTAAGCGTTGTATTCAAACGCATTACAGGAAACAGTCCTGGAAAATATCGAAAAGAAAATGCGGTTTGATTTGAAGAATCAATTTGTAAATAGAGACGACCCACAATCCTTAGAAAAATAATCTCATTTTTTTAATTTAAAGGGCTTACAATTTTTACTCAAAGGAATCTTTTATTCCATTGAGGACCCCAGCAATAAAAGAATTGCTGTCTTTTTAAGACCCATCTTAATTCTAAGAATTTCAGAAAAAGACTCTATTCTAAAAGTCGACTCATATCCAAATTGTCTTTATAAGGCCCCAAGCGAATAATGCTCCAAAAAGGCTCCGTCTCTAATTTAGAATTTTCATTCATAATAATTCCTATGATTCGAATCCCCTTTCTGTAAGACAAACTCTGTCGAACCTGCTTTTTCATTTTTTTAGTCTTTTGATCAAATGAATTTACTTTTAACTGAAAAGAAAAATTATTTATATGAGAGAGGGAGTCTTCGCATGCAATCGTTCAGCAATCCAATCTTTCCCAAAGCCAATCGTGCGTTTAATTGAGATTTTTTTTTAATAGGATCGATTCACTACTTTTTATTTGAATCTGCAACTGGCTAGTGAGTAAGGAAATTAAAAGCAAAATCAAAGATAAAATCATCAAAGAGACAATCAATGCAAAGCCCTTTTTTGTTTTGATTAAGAATGGAGAATGGATTGCTATTTTTTTCATTAATAATTCGAAGCTTTCTATCATTTAGACAAAAGCAAATTGAAATTATATTACATTCAATTCTCGATTTTTTAATGAGTTATATTCTTAAAATATTGAGATATTTATTATTGAAGAAATTCCATGGATGTTAGGGGTATAAAGTCAAAAGTTTTAAAATGAGAAATCTCACTCATGAATACTGTAGAAAAGTAGGACAATAAAACACAAATCTAGTATTTTAGGTATCTATGTCATACAATAGTAGAAATAGTGAAAGAATGAAAATGGATACATCAAATCCTGACCTCTAAATTTCAAATTTTAGAAAACTATTCTAATGGAAAGCTTTGAAATCAAGATTTCTTATTGGTTCTAAAGAAAGGGAAAAAAGAATGAAACCGATGAATAAATCCAAAATCTAACCTTTTGAAGCTATTTGTGATAGAGGTAATAGAGATCATAGTCTTGGCCCTCCACATTAATAAACTCCATATTCTTCACATCCACTACGAAATCCGCAAAGAGTTGATAGGACTGGGAAGTCCAGTAAAAATGAATGATAGGAAATGGGACAAGAAGTGACAAAAAAACGCTCCCAATGTAAACATTGGAGCGCAATAGAAAGTCAAATTTGAATGTAAAACTTAGGCGTGAGTAAAGTTATTTTCAGGATTCTCTATTCTTACGAGCATCCCTAAATGATTTGATACAGACAACCACAAATACAAGACAAGTCAAGGCCATGAGGATCATGGAGGAACTTGCGAGAGTAAGCTCAAATTCTCCCTTCATAGTTTTCGGAATGATTCTTCCCAATGGAGCAATCGCTCCTAACAATCCAAGGGTTGCAGCAATATGCATCCCAAGCTTCAACTTTTTTGTTGCTAAAAGAGAAGCCAATAAGATAGGTATTCCAAAGAATGCGGGGATCAATGCAGTGACACTTTGCATGCCACTTCCCACATATCCAACTAATCCTAGTCCAATCAAGACAACCCCCGTTACTACACCTGCTTTTATTTCATACATAATCCGATTATGAAGAATATGGATTTGATTTGCAAACCTATCTAAAAAAAAATTACTTTTTTAATAGTTCATTGCTTTTTCATCTTTTGTTAAGGATTAGAAAAAGAACCATTCCCTTTTATATTGAATAACAAAGAGGATTTTTTCGATTTTTAGTGGAACCAAATCTTTTGTATTTTTAAAGAATAAAGAATTAATTCTCCAACGAAAACTATTTTACTTTGGATTTTTATCAAAACTCAGCAGGTATCTTCGGACAAAGTAATAAAAAGAGCTGCAGATGAAAATGCTGCGGATAGAACAAACAAAATCCTTCTAAACAAAGTTTTAATCAGGATTTATATTTCAGTTTTAGAAGGTTCTTACTGCGAAAAAAAAGATTGAGAGGGATCGCGACTTTAGACTTCTAAGGGATCAAAATCTGGTTTTCAAAATTTTAATAAAATGAAGTAAAAATACTCATTCAAAAGGTTTATTGTCTCCCAATAAAAATGTGATAAGCATTGGGCGGACAGATAAAAGTTTGCATTGTAAAACCAAGATCTAAAATAAAATCATAAAGCTCGACTGGATCTCGATCATGAACCATCCAAAAAGAACCATTTATATCAACGGAACCCGCTCGAGCCTCAATAATCAATTCCACTAAATCAGGATTTATCTCTCGCAAATCTAAAATTTCAGAATGAGATTGCATTGAAGAGCTCCCTATTGGATTGGCCCAAGCATGCTCTCTGGAATTACCCATTCATCAAATTGTTTTTCCGTCAGAAGTTCAAGTGAAAGAGCTGCCTCCTTCAATGAGCTGTTTTCTTCATAGGCTTTTTTGGCAATCTTTGCTGCATTTTCATAACCAATATGAGGATTCAAGGCGGTCACAAGCATCAATGAATTTTCTAAATGGTCATGAATACGACTGAGATTGGCTTCAATCCCTACAACACAGTTGTCTGTAAATGCATGACAGGCATCAGCCAATAAATTGGACGATTGAAGAAAGGATTGGATGATAACGGGCTTGAACACATTCAACTCAAAATGACCATTGGAGCCTCCAATCGTAATCGTAGTATCGTTGCCCATAACCTGAGCACAAACCATGGTAAGGGCCTCTACTTGTGTCGGATTGACTTTCCCTGGCATAATAGAGGAACCAGGTTCGTTTGCAGGAATTGTAATCTCGCCTATGCCCGATCTAGGACCCGAAGCTAAGAGACGAATGTCGTTGGAGATCTTCATCAAACTTACAGCTATTTGCTTCAAAGCTCCATGGCTTTCTACAAATGAATCATGAGCTGCAAGGGCCTCAAATTTATTTTTAGCGGTTACAAATGGTAGACCAGTCAGGGCGGCTATGTTATTTGCTACCAACTCTGAATATCCAATCGGCGTATTCAATCCAGTGCCTACAGCAGTCCCTCCGAGTGCAAGCTCTGAGAGGTGAGGCAAAGTGTTTTTCAAGGCTTTTAAACCAAATTCAATTTGAGCAACATATCCTGAAAACTCTTGTCCCAAAGTCAATGGCGTGGCATCCATCCAATGAGTTCTCCCAATTTTGATAACTGAACGAAGCTCCTCTGATTTCTTAGCTAGGGCATTGCAAAGCTTCTCAAGAGAGGGGATTGTTCTTTCCAACAACACTTTGTAAGCGGATATGTTCATGGCTGTCGGAAAAGTATCATTGGAAGATTGAGACTTATTAACATCATCATTGGGGTGGATCGCTCGATCTCCTTCCCCTAAAAGATGGCCTTCCAATACATGGCAACGATTGGCTATGACCTCGTTGGCGTTCATATTGGATTGAGTTCCAGAACCCGTTTGCCAAACAACCAATGGGAAATGATCGTCCAATTTGCCTTGAATAATATCCTCACAGGCCCTAGCAATTAATTTTGCTTTTTGCGGATCTAAAACACCCAGCTCAGAATTAGTCAGTGCTGCTGCTTTTTTAAGATAACCAAAAGCATGAATTACCTCAATAGGCATCGATGCACTCGGACCAATAGGAAAGTTTTGGATAGATCTTTGCGTTTGAGCTCCCCAATATTTATCCTTAGGAACCTTTAAGCTTCCCATCGTATCGTGTTCTATCCTTGATTCCATAAAATTTTTAAAAATATTGATTGATAGCTAGGATGAACCGAGAGTTGAAAATCATTGAACATTGGTTTTTTGAGAAAAAATTCTAGCCCCTCTTTTCCAAGTGAAATAAGACCAAACCCAATGAGTCAAAACAGTAATTCTATTTCTCATGTCAAAAAGAAATATTAAGTGAACGAATAACCACATCAGCCAAGCTAAAAATCCATTAATTCTCAAACTTTTGAAACTCGCAACTGCTCCACTTCGACCGATCGTTGCCATATTTCCCTTATCCAAGTATTTGAATTGCTTTCGGTCATGATTCTTTAAATCTCGGATGATCTGTTTCCCAACATAATTCCCCATTTGTAGAGCAGCCGGTGCAACACCAGGTATGTTTTTCTTATTTTTATCAGAGGCAGAAGCTAAATCACCAACAACAAAAACATTTTTGTATTGAGGAACACTCAAATCTTTTTCCACAAGAATTCGACCCGCCCTATCTTTGGCAACCTTTTCGATACTTTTAGCGGCTCTCCCACTCTCTAAACCCGCAGCCCAAAAAATAAGATCTGTTTCAAAATTAAGATCCTTAGTAACCACTAAATTCTCTTTCACATCTTCAACCATAGTATTGAGGTGCACTTTCACTCCTAAAGACTCCAAGTATTTTTTAGCATATTCAGATTGCTTTGGGTTGAATGCGGGCAGTATTCTCTCACCCGCCTCAATTAAATGAATTTTTGCAGATGCCGGATCGATATTCCGAAACTCATCCTTCATTACGAAATTAGAAAGTTCAGCAATGGCACCGGCAAGTTCAACTCCAGTCGGACCGCCACCAACAACTACAAAATCAAGATCGACACTTTTGGTGCTTGTTTCTGCAAACTCGAAAGCATTCAAAACTTTTTTACGAATTTCTTGTGCCTCAAAAAGATTTTTCAAACCGGGGGCATATTTACCCCAACTGTCATTGCCAAAATAACTGGTTTTTAAACCCAATGCTATAATTAAATAATCGTAACTTATTTCACGATCCTTTAAAGAGACCACATTTGAAGGAAGATCAATTTTATCCACTTCATTCAATACAGTCGTTAAGTTTTTTTGATCGGACAAAATATGTCGAATCGGTTGAGCTATTTCAGCTTCACTCAAACCCGCTGTGGCAACTTGATATAGTAATGGTTGAAAAAGGTGGTGATTTTCACGATCGACCAAAGTTATTTTTACAGGAGATTTAGAGAGAGCCTTTGCTGCACTTAAACCAGCAAATCCACCCCCCAAAATTAGTATATGGGGGATTTTATTATCGTTATGATTCATCTTAGTTGTGATTTAATACAGCTTCCAATAAAGTATCCCAAGTGTCTACTGAATTGGATTCTGGTTTGATTTCGAAAAGTATACTTCTGCTAGGACCGAGTAAGAAGAGAGTCTTACAACCGTCTTTAATAAAGTATTCAATTTTCTGAATCGCCTTCAAGCTGATATTAAAACCGCCCCCTAATCCTTGACACATCATAAAGCCATTTTCCACTTGTATGTTCTTGATTAATAAAGAATTCTGCAATGTAATTCCTGAAGATTGTAAATTAAATTTAAATTTTATTTCTTTTGATTGAGAATTTGCAAATAGGGAAATAAGTTGATTCTGAGTCAAAGGATAGGGTGAAGGGTCTGGATCGAGTCTTGGATGGAAAGGAACAAAATCTTTAACTTTAGAGAGGTCTTGGTCCTCTTCAGGGACCACAGCTATTTTTGCAAGAGCACTGGCCCATGCCTCAGCTTCAATGAATTCTGGAATACAGATCTTGAAAAAGGATCTTCCTGCAGGGTTAGTAAATTTTAAATAACCTGGAGAATTGCAACATTCACACAACTCCAATTTGGCTGTAATATTGGCCACTGAAAGATTGTTATGATCAATAAAAAAGCTAGAGTTCCAATTATGGGCTTTTTCATGCAAACAATCCATAAATTGATCTTGAGACATTCGGGTCGACATCTGACCATAAACATGCTCGGTTTGAATAAACAGTTCGGGAAAATCACGCAGGGCATTCACCGCTGTTAGAAAATCAGGAACAACTGGAATATCTCCGTTCGCGTTTGTCTGAAAACAATATCGAAGTCTTGATACTGGTGCGCTTGGAAAGGTCAAGTTTTCTTTGGGACTTGAATTTCGTTTGTCAAAATAAAAATGCATCTTGTGCTTGTGTGATAATTACAAATTCGTTGAGTAATCGAGACTAAAAGAATGACTTCAAAACAAACTTTTATTAGATAAAATAAAGGGGATTATATTATCAAATTTTACAGAATAGTTCTACCCAATGAAGAAAAAAAATAATCCTCCAAGGATACTTTATGGAGTGAAAATAATTCCTTAATTGCTATTAATCTGTAAAGATACATTCAGAATTAAAATTTCACTCCATTTGTGTGAATAAAATAATTTTAAAAAACAAAAAGAATTCAAATCCATTCTTGGTAGATCCAAGAGAACATTGAAATCAAAAATTCGAATGGACCTCACACGACTCAAACATTTTGAGTCTGGGTCCTATCCACTCAATCAAAAAATAGAGGCCCTGATAGTTAAAATTACATCCGACTCAATATGGACTTTATCTTACCGATATAATCCTCGAGTTGCTGGGTTGGTTTCAGTCGGTTGGCTTTATTCAAATAATCCAATGCTCTTTTAAAATTACTTTGTTGAACATTCAATCGTCCCAATTGAATCCAAGCATCCACTTTAAAATCATCCATAGTGGATGCGCGCTCAAAGTAAATATTGGCTCGAGCGAAATTTTCAGTTTTCATTGCATGCTCTCCTAGTAAGATTAAAGCGACTCCATTTAAAGGATCTTTTTCAATAACATTCTTTAAAGTTAGAACAGCATCCCCGTATTGTTCGCTTTGTAATTGAATTCGAGCCAATAAAATATCCAACTCCACTTGGTCCCGAATTGGAATCGGTTGTTTTGTTAATTTTCTAAGCTCAATAAAATAAAGGTATGCCTCCTGAAAACAACTTGCATTTACAAAATTTCTCATAGGTTCTAGCAACTTATTAAAGTCTTCCTTTTTTGCAAAAAAGAGACTTTCTTGGTACGTCTGAAGAGCTAAATTATAATTTTCACTGATCAAATACAAGTTACCCAACAAATTTAAATGACTCCAATCCACAAGCTGCATAGATCGGATCACCTCTAAGTTTGAGATTGCAGATGCATGATTTTCAATTGCAATATAAGCATTTACTTGAAAAAGCCAAAAATCTCGGATCGAAGGATTCTCCTCAATCAATTCATCATATAAAGAAATTGCGTCTGGATACCTCTCCATCATCAATAAACATTGAGCTTCTCCTCTTTTATAGTCGAGACTGTCCGGTTTAAACATTCTTGCCATCCCATATGCTTTCAAAGCCGAGTGATATTTTTCTTCAATCAAATGGGCATAGGCTAGCAAACCATAACTTTGAGCATCTCCTCCACCTAAACCAATCACTTTCAACCAACTTTCAATGGATTCTTTAAATCTTTCCTGTTGAACCAAACACAAAGCCAATGTCCTCCAAGCTCTCCTAAAATCCGGAAATTTACGGAGTGCAATCTTAAGGTTTTTCTCTGCCAAAACATAATCCTCAAGGGCATAATATAAATTTCCTATAAGAAAATCGAACGCAGCATTTTTATCTGGTCTCATCTCTTCTTCGATAATGGAAATAGCTTTTTTTGGATCTGACTCAAGAAATGGAAACACTTTTTGATAAAAAGGACGATCTTTTTGATTCAAAGTGGGCTCAATTTCTGAATGAACTCCATAACTAGCAAAAAATCTCTTCTTAAATTCATCACTCTTAGGATCAGAATCCGTGAGCTTGAAAGGTTGGCCCATTGCTAAAAACGGAATTATACATAAAAAAATAGTTAAAATATGGATCTTCATAATATTTATTTCCAAGCATTTAAGGTGCACATAAAGTTACTGGATAATTTCCCCGGACAGTTCTAGGAACTCCATCTATTTTAGGAATTGTAAAGCGCGAGCGTCTGGCAAAGGAAACAGCAACTCCTTCTAAACTCTTATGAGTCGATGATAGAATCTCCAATACTTCAACGCGTCCTTTGGGATTGATTTCAACCAGTAAAACAACCGTCCCGACTGCTACCCCTTTTTTAATTAGAGTTGAAGGGAAAGTAAAACTGGGCAGGTTTAATCTTCGCGGAGCTTGTGGCAAATCTTTAAAGGTAAAAATCTGTTTGATATCTCCAATTACATTTACTTGAGTTTGCAAATTATGGCTCTTAATTCCCATAGAAAGTGCATCTCCAATTCCAGGATTTAAAGAAATCTCCAATTGATTCAAACTCAACTCCTGCAGCTCTTGTTCTAACTCCGGCAAGGGTTCCTCCAGGACTTCTTCAGGAATTTCCTCTGGTGGAACCAGATCGTCAATAACTGGTGGCGGAATTGTAATCACCTCTCTAATGGTAGAAATTTCATTTTCAACATCTATTAGAGACTGAGTAAAAGGGATCACTAGAAATAGTAGCGTGGCCAAAAAAATCGCCCCTAAAAAGGCAACAATAGAAAAGGCTCGGTTCCCTGCTTTTGGAAATTCTCGATCCATCCTTCGTCTTTTACTTTTTTGTAGTTGCTAAATGGATTGAGGTTGCCCCTCCAAGTATCGCCTCATCATGAACTTTTGCATAAAGATCTACGGATGCTAGCTTATCCGCTTGAACAATGACAGGCATGTTCTCTTGTTTTATTAATCTTCTGACAACACTTCTTACCCCTTTAATTCCAACTTCATTGCCTCCGAAAATTACTTTCCCTTCTTGAGTGATTGCAATCAGGATCGAATTTTTTTCCAAATTGATTGCGGATGCTGCTTGAGGTCGTTGAACCTCCACTCCTGTTTCCTCAACGAAAACTGTAGTAACAATAAAAAAAATCAACAGAATAAAAACAATATCAATCAGCGGAGAAATATTGATTTCATCCACTTTGTTCGTTGTAGAAAATAATAATTTTCGTTCCTTCATAACTCTTAAACCTTTTGGGCGAAAACAATCGTTAAATTGTATTTTTCTAGGCGATTGATACTCCGAACGAGTGCATTTCTTTTTTGAATGATCAATGATAAAAGAACCATTGCTGGAATGGAAATGATCAATCCTGTTTGGGTTGTTATCAATGCTTCTGAAATCCCCTCAACAACATTGCTAAATTTATTGCCTTCACTGATCACCATTCCGTCAAAAGTTGACAACATACCAGTAACTGTTCCGAGAAGCCCTATCAATGGACCTGTAGTAATAATAATCGCCAAAAACCGAATCTTACGATTTACCATTGGGACATATTCATTGTAGATCTGACTGAAATGATTTTTGACCTCACTCGCAGATCTTGAATCCCTTTGGATCAATTGGCTCATTCCTTTTCGGTCCTCAGAGAGGGAATACTCCAAAGAGGAATCGTTCAACTTATAAACCTTTTTTTTAAGTATAAAATGAAAACTTAAATGCAAATAAATTTCTAATGCTACATAGTATATAAACAATGCTAGGATTGCTAGAGGGACCATCAACCAACCCCCTTGGATCCATATTTCATTCGCTTGTTGGTAAACACTCATTTCGGTAGAATTAAAACGTTTTCTAAACTAATTTCCGATTTCCTCGAGCCAAACTATTCATGAAAGCGACCCCCAATTTCTCCATCCTAGCCAATACTCCAGCTACCTTTCGGGACAACAAAGCATGTAATATCAAAGCCGGTATTGCTAAAATCAACCCTAACTCTGTAGTTATTAAAGCTTCAGAAATTCCAGAAATAAGGGGTTTTGGATCTCCTGCACCAAATACGTTCATCAATTTAAAAGTTTTAATAATTCCGGTAACAGTTCCCAGTAATCCAAGTAGAGGTGCAATTGCAGCAGTAACAGCGATCACATTTAAATATCTTTCAAGACGAGGTTGCGTATTTAACATGGACTCATAAAGGATCTCTTCCACTAGATCTGTAGATTCTGAAGAACTCTCTACCGCCTCTAACAGCATTTCACGACAAGGTGAAGGTTGCTGGTCTGCTAGATCTTTTGCATCCATAAACTTTCCTAAGTGAATGAATTCGACGATCTGATGAACGACTTTTGGCTTCGGCTCGCGAATACTAAAGATTTGAATAAATTTAATAATTCCAACCAAAGATGAAATAAATGCGAACAAAAGAATCGGATACACCCAAATACCCCCTTTTTTTAAATGTTCTAAAACCGAATCCTGAGTTTGCTCTAACGCAATTGCATTTCCGAGGCTTGTATCAATAGGTAAAGTTGGAGATTTACCAAGAGAAAAACTTCTAATTTGTTTGCGAGTGGATTCATTGACACCCACTAATTTTGGAAGTAAACTTTTACTTTCTATTACCATACCGACTGCTTCATCTTTGGAACCTGAAAAATATAATAAAGGTCCTAGTTGGGTGAAGTTTCCATCCACCAAAATCCCTTTATCGTCGATAATTTTGCCGGAATATTGAGTGCCCCCTATAACGCGCTCAATTCTATCTAAAGACTGGAAGATTACATTTATGTTTCCTTTTACTTTAAGTTCCTCGGAAATCTCTGGGTCTTCTAAGAGCAGATTTAACTTCACAATTTCATTGGCGTATTCCTCTCTTTCAGAAGGAAGTAATTGGGACTCGTAAACGTCTAAATATTCAGAAAACAACCGTTTGTTAATGTAATCATATTGTTTTTCTTGGCTTTCTACTTTGGATTGTAAAATCTCAATGGCAACACTACTGCTATCCCGGATGGCACGATTTTCCTCGACCTCTTTAAAAAGAGCCTTGGCTTCTGCCTCCAATCCATTCAATTCGCTAACCATAGGCAATTGTTCCAAATCAATTTTAGACCGTTGCAGATTCAGCTTTTTAATAGAATCTTGAACCTTAGCTTGGTGTTTTTTTGTAATTAATTCTAGAGAGCTAGCAAAAACAAGAGAATTACCCACTGTAAAAAGAAAAATTGCTAAAACGATCGGATACAAAAAATTTTTATTCATAGTCACTCCTGAATATTCACCGGAAGAGAGATAAATCGTGCTTCCTGTTGTAAATTTTCGGCAATTTTTATACTTTCTGAAATCTCAGAGGCTAGTGAATCTTTGGACTTCCAAACCCAACCGAGCTTTGAAGGGTATCCATAACCGGATTCCTCTCCAGAAGTAGAAACATAATAAGCAGATCCCAATCCTAAATAGAGGGTTTTGACTTCACCTTGAGTCCCATTATTCAAATTCTTTATTTCATTCGTAACCGTAATTTGGTTGTTGAATTTTTGAACCATAGACAAGATGCCTATTACTGTCTGCATTCTTTCAGCAATTCCCATTGAAGATGGATCGGATCTTGAAGGCAATCGAAGGTAAAAATTGGAAAGTTTGTCCTCAAGTGGCTTGGGCAAATGAATCTTCAAATTTCTTAATTCTTCTTCCATTTTAGAAACAAAAACTTTAATTATTTTAGAGTTTTCTTCAAACCACTGTTGTTTTTTCAAAAGACTTCTGCGAATCTCGTTTGCTTCACTGGATTGATTTTCCATACTTGCAATTTCTTGCTTGAGGGATCCCACTTGAGATCTGGAGGCCGTAATTAAATCTTGCAAATTTTCTTTTTTTTCAACCCATAGAGAAGCTTCCAAAGATCGAGTCTTTTCTAACTGAACCCATTCTTGAACGATTTGTCGAACATTGTTCAAATCATTCGATCCCCAGATTGAAATCACTCCAAATAAATGAATAAATAATAAAACCGATCTTCTGTATTTCATAAAAAATTTGTTGCAAAATGAGAACTATTTTAACAAACCCAATCGGGTCGCACAACATGAATCAATCGAATCTTAATAAACTTAGTTTTATGGCCAACCCGCATTTAAGATTCCGTGAAGAATTGTATAAAAAATTGCCGCCGAATAAATGAAAATTGGATTCAGGACTGGAACAATCCCATTCATAAAATAAGAAGGCTTTGGTTAAATTTTAAACCAAAGCCTTCTAAAACAATACATTTACAATGGAGAAATCCCTCCATTGTAGACATTTAAAGAATCAATTAGAATCTTCCAGAAACACTTAACAATGCATTGATAGGTGCGCCCACAGTTGCTTGGTGTGAACTATGAGAATTTGGGAAGTACAATTCATCCGTAAGATTCTCTACATTCAACTGTATGCGAACATTGTTTGTTACATCATAATGTGCAGCTGCATCCAAACGAATATAACTAGGAAGCGTTTTAGAGTTTCCGCTGTCAATGAAACTGTCGTCTTGGTAAATAAAACCAAGTCCAAGACCCAATTTGTCTGTAACTAGGTAATGATTCCAAAGAGAGAACATATGCTCTGGTAATTCACGAGGACGTAAAGATCCACCCGCTTGTTCACCATCTAAATAACCATAACCTGCTGAAGTATACCATTCGTCTGTAATCCAACCTTGTAATTGTAATTCAAAACCAGTTGTATCTGTTTTAATCACATCAAATGTAGATGAATCCGTGTCTGAAACTTCAGGTTTGCTGGCTTCGATTTGAAAAACAGAGGCTGTAAGACTTAGGCCATCATTCAAATCAACTTTAATACCCGCTTCCATATTTACAAACTCATCAGGATCTAACTTGTTGGCATCATTATTGATTGCAGCATATTGTTCGCCACTAGAAGGTAGAAAAGTTTCACTGTAACTTGCATAGAGTGAGATATTTTCTTTTGGTTTGAAAACGAAACCCAAGCGTGGAGTAATTTCCTCATCGGTTTTATTTCTCTTCTCAGCGGATTTAACGTTGTTAACATCAATATCGTAGCTGTCAAAACGAGCGCCCAAAATAACATCGAACATGTCATTAATAGCAACTTCATCTTGTAAGTAAGCGGATAAAACAGTTACATCAGCATGCGTATCGTCATTGAGGTCAGCTGAATAGTCGTTTGAAGTTGCTACTCCACTTGAATTCACACCAACATTCCCTTTAATATTTAAAGGACGTGCAATCGTGAAATCTTCTTTATCGTCCGAAGAAGAACTGAAGAATGTGTTGTAACGATCATTGTTGTTTTCAGTGCTGATAAACTCAACACCTGTAACTACTGTATGCTCAATACTTCCTGTTTCAAATTCAGCAATTAGGTCGGATGATAATACTAAATTTGTGCGTTGAGTAGTATCACGGTAGCCATCAAGAGTCACTACGCTTGGAGAAGTTGCTTGGCTGTAACTAGAAGCATAAAGATTCTGATAAAGCTTGTCATAATCCCCATAAGAACCATTCACACGACCTTTAAGAGAATCGGAAAACTTATGTTCTAAAGAGGTTTTGATTAAATGAGCTTCAAGAGTGGTCTTGTTTTCACTTTCATCTCCAAACACAGTATCTTTAAGTGCTTTGACAGGCTTTCCATCTGCACCAGTTGGGATACCGCGATCAACAAATCTTTCATGGTCCATATATTCATAGGAAACATTCAAAGTGGTTTGTGGAGAGAGATTGAATTTAACCGTTGGGTTGATACCCAATTGATCTCCATCAAAGAAATCACGATGATTTTCTAAACTTCCGTAGTATAGATTCAGTCTTGCAGCTGCCCCTTCATTGAGTGTGTAGTTAGTATCTAACTCAAAATTGGTTGCACCAAAAGTGTCTACACTTGCTTTGTAACCAGTAAATGTCTCACCGATTTCACCTTTTTTAGAAACACGATTTAAGATTCCACCAGAACCTCCACGTCCAAAAAGAAGTGCGTTGGGTCCACGGAGAATCTCTACTTGCTCAATGTTGTAGAGAGGTCGGTAGTATTGAACATCATCTCTAATTCCATCTATAAAGAAATCAGCTGTGGAACGAACTCCTCTAAATACAACCGCGTCTCGGTGACCTTCACCTTGAGAAGTGTTGACACCAGGCGTATAGTCGATGATGTCTCCAATACTATTGAAGCCTTGCATGTTCATTTGATCGGCTGTGACGATCGATAAACTTTGGGGGACATCAATAATGGGAGTTGGGGTTCTCAAAGCATTTGCTTTGTCGGCTTGCAAATGCTTTCCTACTGCAATTACTTCATCTAGATCTAATGCTCCAGAGCTCTGTGCAGTGACAAATGGTAAAGCAACCGTTGCTGAAAAAGCAACTGTTCCAACCAATAAAGAAGAAATACCTTTAATCTCTTCAAATATTTTAAGTTTTATATTCATATAGTAGTAGTTTAGTTTATAATTATCGATATGATAATGAGAAACAGTATCAAGAAGATGCGGATTTTGTCAATAAAAATGATAATCAGTCTCAATAACAACAAGATAGCTTGTAAAGTAATTTTTAATTAACTCATGCACAATTACTTACAGGCACACTTATTTCTTTTTATGTTTTTGTTTGTTTCAAGACTTGTAAGCATTTTATTCGCATCTTGATAAAAATTCTTCTAAGGTAACTCTTGCGATGGTTAACAAAATCAAAAAAATCCGTGTGGACGAACTATTAGTGAAGCGTGGTCTTTGCGATTCTCGAAACATGGCTAAAACTTTAATCCTTGGGGCAAAAGTTTTCTCTGGCACGCAAAGAATCGATAAATCTTCTCGCACTCTACCAATCGAAGCTCCATTGTCTGTAAAACAGCCTCCTAAATATGTCAGTCGTGGAGGAGAAAAGCTGGAGGGTTTCCTGAAAGAATTTCCATTTGAAATTGCAAACAAAAACGCCCTAGATGTTGGAGCTTCAACTGGAGGATTTACAGACTGTTTGTTACAAAATGGAGCCGCTCATGTGACTTGTATCGATGTGGGTAGAGCTCAAATCCATAATAAAATTGCACAAGACAAAAGAATTGAAAATTTTGAAAAACTCAATGCAAGGCAATTGGATGACTACTCTTTGCCCCATACAAACTACCCAATAATCGTTATGGATTTGTCTTTTATTTCTCTCACCAAAGTGTTCCGACCTGTTTGGAATCGACTTTCATCGGGGGGAACACTTGTTGCCTTGATAAAACCGCAATTTGAGGCTTCTAAAAAAGAAGTGAATGAATCTAAAGGGATTATAAAAGACGTTCAAATTCAGAATCGTATTCTTGATGAAATAAAAAGATTTATTGAATCCAATCTCGATCAAGCTTTTATTTTAGGATGCAAACCCTCTGTAATCAAGGGAATGGATGGCAATCAAGAATATTTAATTGGAGTCAATCGCAATGAGCCTACTCGTAGATAATTTTCCAAAAAGTTGGTCGGACTATGCAAATTTAGAATTACTCAATCAAATTGATAGTAAGATTGATTGGGAAAAAAAGATTTATCCTAACAAATCAAACATTTTCAAAGCCTTACATGCTACGGCTCCTGAATCGGTCAAAGTTGTCATTTTAGGTCAAGATCCATACCATGGAGAGAATCAAGCTATGGGTCTGTCTTTCTCTGTTCCAGCTTTACAAAAAATTCCACCAAGTTTGAAAAATATTTTTAAAGAAATCGAACGAAGCACAGGATCATTGTGTTTATCGGGTGATCTAACCCCTTGGTCCAAGCAGGGGGTCTTATTAATCAACAGTATATTGACAGTCTGTGAAAAAGATCCCGGAAGTCATCAGAACACTGGATGGCTGACCTTCACAGAGCAATTGTTACATACATTGTCTTTGAAAAAAACAAATCTTGTTTTTTTATGCTGGGGTTCCTTCGCACAAAAATTAGTCCATAAATTCAATGCATTCAATGGACATCTTTTCCTTAAGTCTCCTCATCCAAGTCCTCTATCCGCCCACCGAGGGTTTCTAGGTTGTGATCATTTTGTAAAATGCAATCAATTCCTCAAACTTAAAGGAAAAGATCCTGTAAATTGGAGCACCCCTTTTGCTGTAGAAAACAAAGTTTAGTAGTGAGGGGGTTTCTCATGGACAGGAAAGGAGTTTCCTTGACTGTCATTGCTTTCCTTTATTTGAGCTTGTAGATCTTTTAAATTCTTTTTCAAAAAATCCAGCTCTTTTTGTTGAGAATAAATAACCTGATTCATTTCATCCATCAATTGTTCTATGAAAGTGATCTTACTTTCTAACTCGATTGATTTTTTCATAAGACAATCTTCAATCCATCGTAAGCCAGTTCGATTCCTTCTGGCAACTCCATGTTGTGCTTATCGTAGTCCACTTGAAAAGTCATGTGAGTTAGATAAGTCTTATTGGCCCCAATTTTTTGAGCCACTAACACTGCCTCCGGTATACTCATGTGAGTTCGATGTGATTCAAATCTCAAACCATCCAAAACAACCACATCGGAACCTTTTGCGAGGCATTGTTGTTCCTCCCCAACGGTTTTACAATCCGTGTAATAAGTAAACTTGCTCCCGGTATCTTTTTCCTCGAATATAAGTCCGATAACATCTATAGATCCGTGAGGTAACCTTGTAAATTGGATCGTACCTCCTTCAACATCCAGAGACTCTTGAATCTCATTCAATCGAAAGACCGGATAACCTTTAGACTCTGGTTTATCAGTGATTGCATAAGGATAAATGTCTCTCACTCTTTTAAGAAACTCGGGCGCTGAATAAATATCTAGAGCAACAGAATCTTTACGGAAACAAAATCTTCTTAAATCATCCATCCCCAAAATATGATCTGCATGATCGTGGGTCAGAATAAATAGATCGACCGCATTGATTTTGTTATGAAAACATTGCAGTCTAAATTCAGGAGCAGCATCCACTTGTATGTTTGTATTCCCCATTTTGACATGAACAGAGGATCGAGTTCGCCAATTCTTAGAATTTTCTAAGTCACATCCCTTACTTTCTGGATGCAGAACCATAGGAACCCCATGTGAAGTTCCAGTGCCCATAAATATAATTTCCATCTCAGAATCTTAACAAAAAATGTTCAATAGACAAAATCTGCCTGAGAAAAACTGCCAAATTTCTTGGAGTGCAAGGGGACCACTTTTTTACTTTCATAGTCAAGTATATTGAGTTGCTTCCCCAATCGATCTCTTCTAGTAAAGACAATATGGCGTCCATCGTTGAGCCAATTTGGTTCAATACTATCAACCGAACCTTGCGTTAAAATCTCACTTTTGCGACTTTTAAAGTCATAAACTGCTAACTGAAATCCCCCTCGAACTGCGACTGTAAATACTAATAAATCTGGATTTCTAGGATTCCAATCTGGCTCCGCACAATAAGAGCTTACATTCGTGCGTATTAAACTCATATGGGACTTGGGTCGGGGCGCCACAGTAAAAAGCTGAGGTTTCCCTGGTTTATTGGAGGAAAGAACCAAACGGCCACCATCCGGGGACCATGCAGGAGCCGATTCCAAAGTTCGATTGCTTGTAACTCGAATCAGTGAATCTCCGTTTGAATTTGAAATATAAAGTTCTGGATTGCCGGAGCTTGAAAGAATCATAGCAACTTTTTCTCCATCTGGACTGAAAGCGGCACCTGTATTGGTTCCCTTATAAGTTGCAAAGGTTTTAATTTGATTGTTTTGTAAGTTAATTTTGAAAATATCTGGAAAACCACTTTTGTAGTAACTTGTGTATAACAAAGAGTTTGCATCGGGTGCCCAAGAAGGACCTAGGGTATTGGATTGATGGTTTGTCAATTGAATCACCTGTTGGAAAAACAGATCCGATCGATACACCTCATTTTTTCCACTCTTATTTCCAATAGACAATAATTTGCCGGCAAAAAACCCAGCCTTACCAGAAGTTAGAAGAACCATTTGATCACAAGCTCTGAGAACTGTATCCATCCAACTTTTACCTAGACTAGGCACGGCAGCCTTCCTTTTAATTGCTCCACTGATAGGGGAAAGGATGGAAACATCTGCACCGATTTGATTCAATTCTATCTTAAAAACAAAGTCTGCTTGATTTTTCACAAGCTCATAATATCCATGAACATGGAACGCCTGCATTGCTAACAATTGAACTTCTTTTTTGGAAGATTCAACTCGGATTTTTAAAATGGGAGTCTCTTCCGATCCTTGAGTTGTTATTTTGGGAAGCTGATGAAATTGAGCA
>CAJWYM010000029.1 GCA_913049555.1 uncultured Opitutia bacterium | reverse complement strand
GCAGCTCTAGCATTGTCGCCAAGGCCTAATCCATCCGAGATTCCAGCAGCAATGGCATATACATTTTTCAAACAAGCTCCCAGTTCAATTCCCGCTACATCCTCAGACCAATAAACGCGAAGAGAGTCGCTGTGGAGAGCCTTCTGAAAAGGAAGAATTTCATCCTGAGAGCATTTTGCAGCGATCACAGCTGCTGCTGGCTTAGAATTGGCTACCTCTAGTGCGTTGGTTGGCCCAGAAAAACAACCCGAAAGATAAGTATCTCCAAAAAAATCATGACAGATTTCAACAGGAAATTGAAGGGTATCTGGATCCAATCCCTTGCAAAGCGTTAAAATCATTTTCAGTCTTAGAGACGTTTTAGCGTGTTTTTTAATCTCAGGTAACAAAGCTTTCAATCCCTTAGAGGGACAAGCCAACAAAATCATATCGGATTCCATAATAGCTGGACCGACCTCATAACCAATTTGGATTGAGAGCGGCAGTTCTACATCTGGCAAATAATCTTGGTTATTTCTTGTCTGGGCAATTTCCATGGCATGCTTCAGTCGCCTTGGCACTAAAGAAACAGAATGTCCCCCTTTATTTAAATGGATCGCCATTGCAGTTCCCCATGCTCCAGCACCTAAGATACAAATATTCATTATTTAGGAAAATTTCTATTTATGACTTCGTCTCTATATTGGACAAAGGCGGAGTGAATTTGTTCACCGATTTTATCATAAACTTTAACAAAAGAAGGGGGTTTTTGATCGAGGTCCAAACCGAGCAAATCTGAAGAAACCAAAATTTGACCATCACAAGCAGGACCACATCCAATTCCAATAAGGGGTATTTTTAATTCTTGAGTCAGTCTTTTAGTCCAATCAGCATCGATCATTTCACCAATCAAACCAAAACATCCTGCGGACTCAAGGGCAATCGCATCCTTCAACAATTGCTCTTGCTCCCCCTTGACCTTCCCGAATTTCCGATACTTCCCCAAGACTTGAACGGTCTGGGGCAGCAAACCGATGTGTCCCAAAACGGGAATTCCAGCCTTCACTAATTTCTCAATGATAGGAGCATCCTCAAAAGAGGCCTCTACTTTAACCGCATCCACTTGCCCCTCTTGAATCAGCCGACAACAAGCTTCAACAATAGAATCAGAAGATTTTGCCATTTCCCCAAATGGAATGTCGCCAACTACTAAGGCAGAAGGCTTCGCTCGTGTAACCGCTCGACAATGATGCGTCATCATATCCAAGGTAACAGGAACTGTACTATCAAAGCCCAAATGTGTGGTTCCCACAGAATCCCCTACAAGAATCATATCCACTTGGGCAGCGTTCGCAATCTTAGCCGTTAAAAAATCATAGGCAGTCACAGACACAATTGGGCGATTGTTTTTTAACTGTAAAATTGTCTGGGTCGTTGCTTTGCCGGTTTTTTCCATAGGATCTAATATCATAATCCCTTAAATCATAAGTCATTTCAACCTAAATTCAGCACTTGAAGATATTATAAGTGTTTGTAGGTTATAGATAGAAGCTCAATTTATTTAGATCCAAATTCATGGAGAATTTAGAAATTTTATACCAAGACAAGGACCTCCTTATTATTAACAAACCCAGTGGACTACTCGTCCATAAAAGTGATTTAGATCCCTCGGAGAAGTCGAGCGCTATGCTTCTGCTCAGAGATCAGATAGGTCAATGGGTTTTTCCTGTTCATCGACTGGATAAACCTACCTCTGGTTGCCTACTCTTCTCTTTAAATCGAGAAATTACGCCCAAGCTAAACACTCTTTTTGAAAATAGAAAAGTAATCAAATCTTACCACGCAATCGTTCGGGGACATACACTTGATTCGGAGACCATTGATTACCCACTCATCAAAGAATGGGATAAGAGATTCCCCAATAATACTAAAAATCAAAAGCAAGAAGCAATCAGCAGTTACCTCACAATAGAAAAGTCTGTTTCTGAAATAGCTTCCCGGCGCTACCCACAAACTAGATACTCCTATTTAGAATTAAAGCCTACAACTGGCCGCAAGCATCAATTGCGTCGCCACCTTGCGCATATTCGCCATCCAATTATTGGAGACACTCGTCATGGAGATGGAGAATACAACCGACTTTTTAGAAAATATTATGACTGTTATCGTTTGCTACTGCACGCCCATTCCATTGAATTTGAACATCCAAGAACAAAAAAAATACTCAAATGTGTGAGCCCTATGGACAAAAAAATGTCTCAAATAAAAAAAGATTTATTTGAGACTCGTTAAAAACTAAAAAATACAAAAATCAGCGATATCCACCCCCCATACCTGGCATACCTGGCATACCCGGCATTGAGTTTTCCCAAGAAGCTGGCCTGCCCCAAGGGAGAGAGGATTCATCCTCTGTAGCAGTAAAACAACCCGACAAAGAACTGGCGAAAAGTATCATTAAAAATAGGAAAAAGGTTTGAATCAATCGTCTCATTAAAAAATACGCTTATGAAATCAAAATACCAACTTAATAGAATCTCCTGCAGACAAACTCCTTGGGGATCCAAAACTTGGATGAATACTGGCTACACTGTAATCAATCCCTGCTTCAATGACGTGTAAAAGTGCAATTTCTTTCCCACCATTGTGCACATAGAGTTTCTTACCCGCTGCCATACTTTCAACCGTTCCCACAGGGATAACAAGTAGACTTCTACTTTTATTCACCTTCACAATAGAAGTTTCAATCTCATTACCAGCAGCATCAGGAAGACCCATTGGTGATTTGGATGAAATATTTTCAGAAGGTAGGACATTCGCTTTAGATTCGGTTTCAGAGGAAGCGCTGTTAGTATTCATGGCCACGGCTGGACCGCCACCAACCGAACCTGTTTCATACTTTTCTTTGATCGCTTCAACCTCAAGAATTTTAGACTCCACATCCACTTCTAATTGAGCAATCTCGTCTTCCTTTTCGGCAATTTGATCGTCTTTTTCGGCGATCTTCTGATCCATTTCATCCTGCATCTCATCCAACTGGTTTCTGAAGGAATCCACTTCACCTTGCAGATTTCTTTTTTGCTTGGAAAGCTCAGCAATCTGGTCGTCCGTAGTTTCTTTGAGGGTCTTTTTCTCGGACTGAAGATTTTTTATTTCTGAGCTTTTGTTGCGAATTGAATCGTCCTTGGCAGCAATTATGGAAATTTTCTCCCGAACATCTTGTTCGAGATTAGCAACATTGTTCCGCAATGCTTTCACCTTGCCCTCTTCAGTTTCTAGCTTCTGCTCCGTATCCTCACGAATCCCCTTCTCCTCCATGTAATCCGCGTGTTTTTGTTCTAGTTTGCCGTTGGTTTCATCAAAAAACCAAAAAGCAATCCCGGCACCGGCGATTGCAATTACACGAATTAAAATGGAGAGTATGGTAACAACTTTCATAAAAATAAACCTTATTAATCTGGGGGATTATTACTTAAAAGTATATTTTGAAAGGTAAAAGGGGGTTTGGCAAGATTTATTAATTTCATCGCTCCTGTTCACGACAAAATTTTCTAATAATTTAAAAATAATTTCAGTATCTTTTTCAGAATCCATTCCAGCAGCAATTTCCTCTACAGTGTAGCTTGAACCCTTATTTTCTTTCAAGAAATCGTACGTCTTCTTCTGGATTTCCAGAATGGTAGCTGCTGCTTTTTTACCAGCTTCTACACCAGGCTGATGGTAAGCATTTATACCCACTAAAGATGCATAAAGACCCACAGCACGCTCGAATAGAGCAATCAACACACCGACCGAGTAAGCATTCACTTTTCCTATGGTGAGAGTGATGGATTCCCGATCATTTCCGGTCAAGGCCTCCCGAGTTCCTAAGAAAAATCCTTTTAAATAATCTCCAGAAGTGAAGCCGGGTTCGACCTCTCTGGCAACCAATAGACCATCTTCGAGAACTTCAACGAAAACAGCGAAAAAATTGTTTACACCTTCCCTCAATTGTTGAACATAGGCATGTTGATCTGTAGAACCCTTGTTTCCATACACTGCTATTCCTTGATTGACTACATTGCCCTCTAAATCTGTTTCTTTTCCAAGAGATTCCATAACCAATTGTTGCAAATATCTGGAAAATAACATCAAGCGATCTTTGTAGGGTAAAACCACCATGTCTTTATCCCCTTTACCGTTGGTACAATAATACCACATCAACGCAAGCAAAGCAGCCGGATTTTTAGACGTATCCTGAACCCGAGTAAAAGCATCCATCTCTGAAGCCCCTTTCAACATGCCATCTATATCTAGACCCTGCAAGGCAGCAGGAAGTAAACCAACGGCACACAACTCACTCGTTCTGCCTCCAATCCAGTCCCACATAGGAAAGCGATCCAACCATCCGTCCCGAATCGCGACCTGATCCAATTGACTTCCAGATCCAGTGACAGCAACTGCGTGTTTTCCAAAATCTAATCCAGCTTTTTCATAGACGGCTCTTGCTTCGACCATCCCATTGCGAGTTTCTGGGGTGCTGCCACTTTTAGAAATAACGATCGAAATGGTCTGCCCAAGCTCCTCCCCAATGGAATCGATCACTTGAGCCATGCCGTCTGGATCCGTGTTGTCAAAGAAGAAAACTTTCAATGGATCGGTCTTTGCAGAGCCGAGAGCTTGGCTTACAAATTGAGGTCCCAATGCAGATCCTCCAATGCCAATCACTAATAAATTTTTAAAAACTCCGTGAGCTCCTTGAATATCCCCAGAATGAATCTTTTTGGTAAAGCTATGGATTTGTTCCAATGCTGAATCGATGTCGCCTTTCAATTCTAAACTCGGAGCCAAAGAGGAATTGCGCAACCAGTAGTGACCCACCATTCGATTTTCATCCGGATTAGCAATCGATCCACCTTCTAATGCATTCATATCTAAATAGGCAGTGGACATCTTGCCACTCATGGATGCAAAAAAATCTTCTGGGAATTTCACACGGCTAATATCCATGGAAAATCCAACAGAAGGGAGTTCTAAATAATTCTCTTTATAACGATTCCAACTCATTTTTTTCTTTCTCTTACAATTTATAAATCTGCATCTGTGACCGCTCCCAATGAAGCTGAATTTACTAATTTGGCATACTTAGCAAGAATACCTCTACTCTCTTTACAGGCAGGTTTTACAAAACCTGCCAACCTTGAATCAATCTCGGAAGTAGGTAAATCCAAGTTTATTTCATTGATTTCTGCATCAATCGTGATTGGGTCTCCATTTTTAAGAACTCCAATCACTCCGCCTTCAGCGGCCTCAGGAGTGATGTGTCCAACAACGAAACCGTGACTTCCTCCCGAAAATCTTCCATCCGTGATCAGTGCAACTTCTTTCCCAAGCCCCTTTCCCATCACAGCCGCAGTTGGTGCGAGCATTTCTCTCATACCCGGTCCCCCCTTGGGCCCCTCATTTCTAACAACGACTACGTGCCCTTTCTCAACTTCACCCTCTAAAATTCCATTCAAAGCAGTTTCTTCAGATTCATAAACAATTGCTTTCCCAGAGAACTTCAAGCCCTCCTTACCAGAAATTTTAGCAACCGATCCATTCTTAGCCAGATTCCCGTAGAGGATTCGTAGATGGGAATCCTTCTTGATGGGATTGTCGATCGAATGAACGAGATCTTGATTGGAGCTATAATCTTTCACACCATTCAAATTTTCCGCCATCGTTTTCCCAGTTACAGTCATACAATTTCCATGCAATAAGCCAGCATCTAACAACCGCTTCAACAAAGGTTGCAACCCACCAATTCTGCAAAAATGAGACATGTTGTACTTTCCGCTTGGTTTCAAATCTGCTAACACTGGAACGCGCTTCCCAATTTCGGTAAAATCATCGATAGAAAGTTCTACCTCTGCACTATGAGCGATTGCTAAAAGGTGCAAAACAGCATTGGTAGATCCCCCCAATGCGATGGTGACTGTAATTGCATTTTCAAAGGCTTCACGGGTCATAATATCCCGGGGTTTGATCCCTTTTTTAATCAAGTCCATTACTGCATCTCCAGCCAGTCTGGCATCCTCTGCCTTATCCTTGGAGACTGCTAATTGAGCAGAACTATCGGGCAGACTCATCCCAAGAGCTTCGATTGAAGATGCCATCGTATTAGCTGTATACATACCCCCACACGAACCTGCACCCGGAATCGAACAAGACTCAATCTTTTTCAATTCCTCATCGTCAATCTGTTTGTTTGCATGCCTTCCAACTGCCTCAAAAACTGATACAATATCCATGGGTTTGTCGTTGTGCAAACCCGGTAAAATAGTTCCACCATAAACAAAAACCGCAGGCCTATCCATCCGAGCAATCGCCATCATACAGCCGGGCATATTTTTATCGCAACCACCGATTGCGACCACCCCATCAAATCCTTGAGCTCCTGTAACTGTCTCTATTGAGTCTGCAATCACTTCACGAGAAACTAAAGAATACCTCATCCCTGGAGTTCCCATCGAAATCCCATCTGAAACTGTAATTGTTCCAAAAATAATAGATTTACCGTCATTGCCATCAATCCCCTCTCCAGCCTGCTCGGCTAACTTATCTATGTGCATATTACAAGGAGTGACCATACTCCAAGTAGAGGCTACACCAACAACTGGCTTCTTAAAATCTTCATCATTGAAACCAACGGCACGTAACATAGATCGATTGGGCGCGCGGTCAGAACCATCATTTATAATGGATGAATAAGGACGTGTAGAACAATTTTCCATTTCATGATATAAATAAACTTTTACTCAAGGGTCTAGCGAAAAGCTTGCGAATTTTTAGTTTATTTGCTGAAAATAGTAGATCTTTATGGAATTTAATTTAAGAAAAACTTTAAAAGCTCTGCTTTTTTCAAGTGATCAACCACTCACGATTGAAAAGATTCAAATTCTCATAAAAAAATACAACCACTGGTCTCAGGAACAAGCCTTGGATGTCGTTCATTCAGAAAAAAAGGCCGATTCTTTGATTCAAACTTATGGAATCTTTAAGCATGTTCCTCAACTACTTCCTGCCTCGTTGATCCGACAAGAAATCCAAGCATTAGAAAAAGATCTGATAGAATCCGAGGATGTGTATCGTTTGAGTAAATCGCCCATGGGCTACACTATTGTAATTGCTTCCGAATATTCTGATTGGGTACGGATTTTAAGGAAGGATCCCAAACCTTCAAAACTAAGTCAGCCTTCCTTGGAGACTTTGGCTATTATTGCATACAGGCAACCAGTTACAAGAAGTGAAATGGAAAATATAAGAGGCGTTTCAGTGGACACTCCTATCCATAAATTATTGGATTTAGAATTGATATACAATTGTGGGCGATCTGATTTACCTGGACGCCCTCACCTCTATGGAACTACGGATAAGTTTTTAGAATTTTGCGGGATTTCCAGTATTCATGAACTTCCTCAGTCGGAAATCATTGCCAAAGATCAACTCGATCAATGGATGAGAGAAGATGGTCATCGAGATGAGGAAAGACAACTCAATCTCCCTTTTTATTAAAGATTATTGAGGATGGCTCATATAATTTTAAGGAAAATAAATGCTACAAAGCTGAATGAACAATCCCTCTGATTCTAAAAAACATTGAAAATCCATTTCTCAAAACCATTGTCAATAGATTCAAAGGCTAAAAGATCTTTTCTGTTCGTTTAACTTTTTTCTTGTTCGTCACAAAGCTGTAACAATCCTATGAATAATAGAAACTGATTTGAGAATCTTTCTTAGTCACTTTTAATTACCTAGTAAAACCAAACAAATAAATAAAATGAAATCACTAACACTAATTCTTAGAAAAAATTGGCATGCGTTTGTTGCAGCGGGCCTTCTTCTAACAGGATCTGTCGGTGCGGCAGAAAAAATCGTCCTAAAAGGATCTGACACCCTTGGTGCCAAGTGGGTTCCTCAATTGGCTGAAGAGTTTAAAGGAGTTATGAAAGCAAAAGGAATGGATGTAACTTTTGAAATTGCTGCTGAAGGATCCTCCACTGGGGTGGCGGCAGTAATCGATGGAACCGCAGATATAGGAATGTCTTCTCGAGATGTGAAAGACAAAGAATATTCTAAAGCGGAATCTAAAGGAGTGAAAATGACAAAAATTGCGGGTGCACTGGATGGGATCGCAATCATAGTCAACGAAAGAAATCCTATAACTGAAATCACCTTAGAGCAAGTCGAACAAATTTTTACTGGAGATATTTCTAACTGGAGCTCTGTGGGGGGAAAACGCGGGGATATTTCTGCTTACACTCGCAATACCTCATCAGGAACTTACAAGGTTTTTCAATCTATGGCCCTAAACAAAAGAGATTATGGTCCAGATTCCCAAAAAATGGCTGGCAACGAACAAATTGCTCAAGAAGTTGCTAATAACAGAAATGGCATTGGCTATGTGGGTTTAGCATACATATATACCGAAGGAGTCAAGGTTCTACCCGTAAACGGTATTTCCCCGGATGAGTCCACCTACCCGATAGCTAGAGAACTTTACTTTTTAATTGATAAAAACAAGCCTCTAAGCGAAGCGGCCAATCTGTTTCTTGGGTTTTGTTTGAGTCCAAAAGCTCAAGCAATTACCCAACAAGTTCATTTCTTGCCTCTATACTGATTTTACGATCCATACTATGAGTGAAGGGGGGCCCGACATTGAGCCCCCCTTTTTTATTAGTGTTTGAATGATCGGAAAAGGCTCTTTATGTTAATGAACTAAATGAGTACAATTAAGAAATACAAGAACCACATATTCGCCAATAAAAGAAGGAAGCTTTTAGGGCTGGATGGAGGACAGTTGATAAAATCTTATTTTGGCAACAGTGCTTTGGTTTCTATTTTAATTCTCTCATTGATTACTATTTTTTTGTTTAAGGAGGGCATTGGTTTTTTTGGACAAAATTATCAAAGTCTTAAACTTTACAGGGCATCCGCTCTAGAATATGTGGACATTATCCGCTCTCAAAATGAGGGCTTTTTGGCCCTTAACAGATACTTAAATTCGATTCGAACTCAACAAAGCAAAATTCTAGATGAAGAGGGCTATACCTTTTCTGAAATTCAAAAAGAAATAAAAAAAGACCAAGCTTTTTACCAAAATTTCAGCCGCCTCAACAAGGAGATGTCCCAATTTATTGCCTCTATTGCCGAACAAGCAGTAGGCATAAGAGAACAGGCTGTAATCAATATAAATTTAAAAGAAAAATCAGACTTTATTGATGACAAAATCAAGCGACTTCGTAAAAAAAAGAAGTTGAACGATTCCGACCGTTTTGAACTTTCCCAGAAATTAGTCCAGTTATCCAATACCTACCGCTCCCATCCAGAAAAAGCAGAGTCTTTAAGACTTAGGTCTGAAGCGATCCAAAAAAATATTTGGAATCAAGAGGATTTGAATCAATTCATTGATTTTCTCCAAACGGACAAATCGAAAATCGCTATCACACCGGTAGATTTTGAAACTGAAGTTGCAAAAGTGATCGCTCGAAGCGGTGAATTTTACCATTTAAGCTCTACAATGGAGGAAAATTTACAGAAAGTCCTAAAAAATCCATTGGTATTCTCAAAATATCCTGAATTACAAAAAAGTTCGGATCGTTTTCTAGAATTAATTTATCTCTTTCTTTCGAGTTTTGCTCAAACCAAAGAATCCCTAGACCAATGGAGTCCTAACAAGCCGATCGCTCCTCATACAGCATTCACTGCTTTTATAACTGGGAAGGATTGGACAACTGCCTCTGATTGGCAGGATGTATATGGTCTGTTACCACTTTTGACTGGATCTTTGCTGGTCTCCGGGATTGCTCTATTGTTTGCAATTCCTTTCGGAGTGGGTGCTGCCATTTATGTAAACCAACTGGCCAGTCTCAAGGAACAAAACTTAATCAAACCATACATCGAATTTATTTCTGCCATTCCATCCGTTGTCATTGGTTTTTTTGGAATTGCTGTATTTGGAAAATTCCTTCGAGACTTTTCTGGAATCGATTTCTTATCTTGGGTTCCTTTTTTCCCGATCAGCGAACGCTTGAATGCTTTTACTGCTGGAGGCTTGTTGGCCTTGATGGCCATTCCCACCATCTTCACACTGTGCGAAGATGCTTTGAACAACGTTCCTAAATCTTTCAAAGAGGCTTCTTTCGCACTTGGAGGCAACCGATTGCAAACTATTTTTAAAGTCATTTTTCCCTGTGCATTGTCTGGGATTGTATCCGCGATTCTTCTAGGTTTCGGTCGGGTGATCGGTGAAACTATGGTCGTTCTCCTTTGTGCGGGCAATCGGATTAAAATCCCAGATTTTACAAATGGAGTAGGAACTATATTTGATCCTGTCCACACCATGACTGGAATTGTAGCCCAAGAAATGGGCGAGGTTGTGAATGGAAGCATTCACTACAGGGCCTTATTTATTGTTGGGATTTGCCTCTTTTTCATATCCCTGCTAGTCAATTATTTGTCTCAATGGATCGTCAGAAAATACAAAGTCTCAAACGGGTGATTGAAGAATAAACATGAGCACTCAAAATCCATACAAGAAAAAATTTAGTAAAAACAAGGTCTTGGAATCCACATGGACTTGGATCTTTCGGTTTGCAACCTACTTTATAATATTATGTGCAACTTATCTTTTTGGAGATATTTTAGTTAAAGGATCAAAGACTATTTTCAAACCTGATTTTCCATTTATCAATACGACTTTCTTAACAAAGTCTCCCCAAACTCTCCATGTATTTGAGAAAAAAGAGATCATGTATCAGATCGATGATTTGAAGTATGAAATTGAAGATGCTGAAATTATTATTGAAGACGATAAGCCCTCTCCAGAAATTCTAAATGGATTGAATTCAAAGATCCTAGCTTGGCAAAAAGAAATTAAAGTTTTAGACAAAAAAAGAAAAGAAACTCGCTTTTTGTATGACAATGACGACTTCCGCGAATTAGAAGAACCCCCCAACAAAAAACTCTACAAACATTCCACCTACGCATACAGTGGAGGCGGTATCTTTCCAGCAATTGCAGGCACTCTTCTACTCGTGATCGGCTCTATGACAATTGCCTTGACCTTGGGAGTTTCAAGCGCAATTTTCATGAGTGAATACAGCAAGCCGGGAACTACCTTAAACCTGATTCGACTCTCCATTATTAATTTAGCCGGGGTTCCCTCCATCGTTTTTGGTTTGTTTGGTTTTGGTTTATTTGTAATTTTTCTAGATTGGAATGTTTCCTTGTTAGCCGGCTGTTTCACTTTGGCCTTCATGGTTTTACCGATCATAATTGCTGCCAGTGAGGAATCCTTAAAGTCAATCCCCACTGGATTTAGAGAAGCCTCTCTCGCTTTGGGAGCATCCAAATGGACGATGATCCGAACCAACGTAATTCCCTATGCATTGCCGGGGATCCTGACCTCCTCTGTTCTGGGGATTGCTCGAGTTGCCGGTGAAACCGCTCCCATAATGTTTACAGCTGCCTATGCGCTCAGAGATCAATTGCCTTGGGAAGATTTGGAAAACATTCAAGATTTCTTTTTTCAAGGAGTGATGGCTCTGCCCTATCATATTTATGTAGTGAGTTCCAAAATTCCTCAAAATGAATACACTCAAAGCATGCAATACGGAACCGCCTTAGTTTTTATGGGGATCGTATTGGGGATTGCACTCACTTCTATTGTTTTACGGATTAAAATGCGTAAAAAATATAAGTGGTAAAACGCAAAATTTAAATTATAAGAAAAATGACTAAGACAAAAGAGGAGCCAACTGGTGCAAAAGTCGAGACAAACAACATGAGTAATAGCAAACAAGAGGCAGCTGCCAGTTCTTCATTGATTCAAATTAAAGATCTTGATTTTTTTTACGGGTCAAAACAAGCCCTATTTAATATCAATTTAAATATGCTTGAGAAAGAAGTCACTGCTTTTATAGGACCCTCCGGTTGCGGAAAAAGCACTTTGTTGCGATGCTTCAACCGCATGAATGACTTGGTGGATATTGCTAGGATTGAAAATGGAACCATTCATATTCATGGGCATGACATTAACAGCGAAGAGATCGATATAATTGAACTGCGGAAAAAAGTAGGCATGGTTTTTCAAAAATCGAACCCGTTCCCAAAGTCTATTTACGAAAACATTGCCTATGGTCTTAAGATTCAGGGCGTAAAAGATAAACAAATTCTAGATGAAGTGGTTGAAAAGTGTCTGCGTGGCGCGGCTTTGTGGGAGGAGGTAAAAGATCGTTTGAATGAAAATGCTCTTGGCATGTCGGGGGGGCAACAACAAAGGCTTTGTATTGCTAGAACGATGGCAGTTTCTCCAAACATTATTTTAATGGATGAACCGTGCTCCGCATTGGATCCAATCGCAACTGCTAAAGTAGAAGAGTTGATCCATGAATTAAAAACTAAATATACAATTGTCATTGTCACTCATAATATGCAACAGGCTGCTCGCGTGTCTGATAAGACTGCATTCTTTTATATGGGTAAATTGATAGAATTAGGCAAAACCGACGATATCTTTATGAATCCAAAGCAATCCCAAACGGAAGCTTATATTTCAGGTAAGTTCGGATGATTTTATAAAAAAAGGAGATTCCATGAAACGTTTTTTTGATGATGAAATAAAAGATCTTAGGTCTAAGATCATATTGATGGGTGACAAAGTCACCGAAATGACCAATGAAGCCATCACGGCTTTAATAGAGGGAAATGTAGACCTCGCCAAAAAAGTCATTGGCACCGATGATGAAGTAGACAATTTAGAAGTCGAGATCGACAATGATGCGGTCCGCTATATATCTCTTCGGGCACCCGTTGCTAAAGATGTCCGAATTGTAACTATTTGTATGAAAATCTCCAACAATCTCGAACGAATTGGAGATGAAGCAACCAGTATTGCCAAGAGAGTTTTAAAACTTGGCAGGCAGAAACCACCCAACTCTTTCTTAGAACTTGGAATTTTATCAGAATTGGCGGTGAAGGCCCTCCGACTTTCTTTAGAATCTTATATAGAAGGGGATGCAGTTCTAGCTAAAGATTTACCAGGTCAGGACAAAGAACTGGATCGATTGCACCGTAAAAACTACGACGGATTTACAGAGTTGATTTCTCAAAACTCTGAATTCAGTGCTCAATTCGTAGAGTTGATTTTAGCCTCTAAGTCTTTGGAAAGAATCGGAGATCACGCTTCAAATATTGCCGTAGAAGTCTATTACTTATTAGAAGCGAAGGACTTGAGACATCATGGAATTGCAGATAAATGATTTTAGATTCTCTGGATTCTCCTGTTTTTTTACATAGATGTCATTCAATTGTAACAAATCTTTTTTATAGTTAATTTGCTTTAAGTTTTTTGGATCTATCCGCTTAGCTTTAAGCATAAAAATCAAACAATACAAAAACTATGAAATCATTAAAATTAGGAATCATTACTTCAGCACTGCTTTGCGGATCTCTTGTTTTAATCGGAGCTGAATTTTCTGCAAAAGGTAAAAGCACTGAGAAAATTCGTTTGAATGGAAGAATTCAAGCACAGTTTGAAAATCTTAAAACTGAAGATTCTGCAGCCGCAGATCCAGCAACCGTAAATCATTTTATGATGCGACGAATTTATTTGGGAGCCAAAGGAACTTTGATGAGTGGTGTAACCGGAGAAATTAATACTCAATTTTCTGGTAGCAAAGGGGAGGCTTCATTGAATAAAGCAATCATCACAGTAAAACCTCATGAGGGAGGAAAACTTTCCTTTGGTTATACGAAACTACCAGTAGGGTATGAAGAAACCACTTCCTCCTCTGAGATTCATACGGTCGAACGATCCATTGTGACTCGTTATTTTCATGAGCAACTAGATCTTGGTGGTCATCATCTAGGTATTCATTATTCCACTGGTGCTGGTCCTTTGTATTTAAAGGGTTCCATCACTAACGATACCCAGAAATCAGTTTCTGGAAATACAGGTGCTGAGGACAATGTATTTGCAGTGTCTGGTCGTGCAGGAATCAAAGGGAGTACTGAAAGCTTCAAATACGATGCTGGAGTTTATGGAGCTCGTTTTGGAGATGAAACAAAAGCATCAGAGGATGAAACAATCACTTTCGGAGCCTACGCGGATCTTAGTTTTGGTGTATTCGGACTAGAGGCAGAGGTCATGAGCGGGAATTTTGACAATGGATCCACGGATTCAAGTCCAATTGGCTACCACATCATGCCCTCATTAAAAATAAATGACCATTTTGATATTGTTGCGCGTTATGCTCACTTGGATGGAGATAGTGCAAAAGACATAGACATCAGTGATACCTCCAGAAAAGCTCCTGATGGATCTGCTGGAGACTATGTAGAAGCAAACTCTTATTATTTTGGCGGCAACTGGTATATAGATGGGCATAATTTAAAGGTCACTGCCGGTTATGAAATGGCTGAATATCAAGCCGATGCTGGAGACGCGGATGTAAGTGGACTCCGTGCAAGGTTACAGCTTTTATTTTAAACGAACCCTTTATTAAAATCTTGAAGCCGATTCTTGTGAATCGGCTTTTTTTGTTTTTAAACAAGAAAAAATTCAAAAATTGGCGTCTCTCGTTTCAATATTTTGGGAAAAAATCAAAGCGCAATCGCTTGTAAAAATAAAATTGAAATCTTTAAGTTTGAACCGCTGAAAGTTCCGCTCAATAGTTATTAGAATGTCGACTTCTAAACCTTTTGTTCATTTACACGTTCACACAGATTATAGCCTATTAGATGGATGCTGCCGAATTGATCGATTGGTATCCCGAGCCTCAGACTTAAACATGCCTGCATTAGCCATGACAGACCACGGGAATCTGTTTGGGGCGATCGATTTTTACAGAAAAGCCAAAGCAGCTGGAGTCAAACCACTCATAGGATGTGAGATTTATCTCGTCCATGATCATAAAAGGTCTGATCGCCCAAAAAGAGAAAGGAAGCGCTCCGATGATATTGATGATATCCCTGAAGAAGAATTAGGACCTGAAGACTTTCCCAAGAACCAAATTCATCACAAGACCCTGATTGCTAAAAATTTTACAGGCTATCAAAATTTGATAAAATTAATTTCTGATGCGCACTTGAATGGACAGTATTATCGTCCAAGGACGGATATGGAAAAATTAGCTCAATACTCCGAAGGGATCCTAGGTCTATCTGGTTGTATCAATGGCGTCGCTGCCCAACACCTCATCTACAATAATTACAAAAAAGCAAGAGAGGTCACCGCCAACTTCATAGATATTTTCGGTAAAGAGAACTATTTTATCGAAATCCAGAATCATGGAATGTCCGTGCAACAAAAAATCCTTCCCCACTTACTAAAATTAGGGAAAGAATTTGACCTTAAAGTAGTCTGCGCAAACGACGTGCATTACGTTTTAAAAGAAGACCACCAACCCCATGATGCTTTGCTTTGTATCCAAACCGGTAAAATTATTGCGGATGAAAATAGAATGAAATATCCCTCTCAGCAATTCTACCTTAAAAGCAGAGAGGAGATGGAAAGGATTTTCCATGAAGTTCCTGAATCTTTGGATAACACTTTGGAAGTTGCCGAAATGGTGGATATGGAATTTGACTTTGGGCAAGATCATTATCCACTTTTTGAAAAACCCATTGAGATCTATTCAAACAAAGACAAAGAGAATTTTAGCCGCATCCTTGACCTGTTCGAACAAAGTAAAAACACAATTCAAATTCGAGATGGAAAAGAAAAAATCCGATTGAGTTCTGAGCAAAGAGCCCAATTTGAAACCAACGGGCTCTTTCTATTTGAAGCTTGCAAAGATGGGTTGCGACAAAGATACCAAGTGGATTATGACCATTATATCAGCGGTAAAATTCCTGAGGGAACCGATCGAGACTACGCTAAAAAAATTTGCGATCAATTAGAATATGAGTTGGCGATCATCATTGGAACTGGCTTTGTAGACTATTTTCTAATTGTTTGGGACTTTATAGACTGGGCCAGAAAAAGAGACATTCCTGTCGGACCAGGGAGAGGATCTGGAGCCGGCTGCATGGTGGCTTACGTTCTCAAGATTACAGACATTGATCCCTTTCGATTTGGCCTGCTCTTCGAGCGGATGCTGAATCTCGAACGGGTTTCTCCCCCTGACTTCGACGTAGACTTCTGTATGAGGCGCCGCGATGATGTCGTGAGCTACGTACGAGATAAATATGGTAAAGATGCAGTTGCAAATATCATTACCTATGGAACCTTTGGGGCAAAAATGGTTGTTCGAGACTTAGCACGGGTGAATGGAGTCGAATACAGCCAAGCGGATAAAATTGCTAAAATGATTCCAGACGAACTCAATATTTCATTGGAAGAATCGGTTGAAAAATCAGGAGACCTAAGGTCTGAGGTAAGGAACAATCCAATTGCAAAAAAAATCATGGATCACGGGAAGGTGATTGAGGGCATGGTTCGCAATACTGGAAAGCATGCTTGTGGGATCATTATTGCAGACCAACCAATCACTAATTTGGTTCCGGTTACCATGCAGGAGGGAGCTATGACCACCCAATACGCAAAAGGACCCGTTGAAGATTTAGGACTCTTAAAGATGGATTTTCTCGGTCTTAAAACTTTGACTGTTATTTCTGACGCCCAAGACAATGTTCGCATAGGTCGAAACCTACCGGACTTTGATATTGAAAAAATCTCGCTTGAAGATGCCAAGACCTTTGAGCTGCTAAATCAAGGAAAAACAGTGGGAGTCTTCCAGTTGGAGTCAGGGGGCATGCAGGATCTTTGTCGCAAACTGGAGGTTGCTAATATAGACGAAATCGTTGCATTGATTGCACTCTACCGTCCCGGCCCTATGCAATTCATTCCACAGTTTATAAAAGGAAAAAAAGATCCCTCAACCTTAGAGATTCCACACCCTCTTTTAAAGGAACTCGTTTCTGAAACCTATGGCGTTTTAGTCTACCAAGAACAAGTCATGCAATCTGCTCAAATCATTGCAGGATATACTTTAGGAGGGGCCGATGTTTTAAGACGAGCCATGGGCAAAAAGATCAAATCAGTCATGGATCAACAAAAAGAGATCTTTGTGAAGGGAGCCTTCGAAACCAATCAGATCCATCGCAAGACAGCTGAAGAGATCTTTGGGATTTTAGAAAAGTTTGCTCAATACGGTTTTAATAAATCTCACTCTGCAGCTTATGCCATGCTCAGCTATAGAACCGGATATCTGAAAGCAAACTATCCAGTAGAATTTATGGCCGCCGTACTTTCCAACGAACTCGGAAACGCGGATAAGGTATCCCACTTTATCAGCGAATGCTTGGAGATGAAGATTGCAATTCTAGGTCCCGATATCAATGAGTCCAGGGTTCATTTTGCTCCAGTTATGATTGATAGAGAGGAGACAAACAGTATGCGCTTTGGGCTTGCAGCCATCAAAGGAGTCGGAGATGAAATTATCCGCTCCGTTTTAGATGAAAGACGAGATCATGGTTTGTTCCCAAGTTTTAGAGCCTTCGTCAAGCGCATGAAGGGAGTCGTAAATAAAAAAGTAATCGAATGCCTCATTAAAACAGGAGCCTTTGACTCCTGCGGTGAAGATCGTTCCCACTTGCTTGAGGAAATGGAACCTATACTTGCCGAGGTAGCCTCTGAGGCAAGAGATGCGGCAAAAGGCCAGTCTACAATGTTTGATGACCTATTTAATAAAGAAGACACTTCAGACGGACAATCTGCATCCACGGCAAAAGTGTTTAAAAAAACCCCTAAGATGAAGATGTCAGAAAAGCTTCAGTTCGAAAAAGACTTGTTGGGCTTTTACCTCTCTGGGCATCCATTAGATGCTTACAAGGGAATTGAAAAACAACTGAACAATCTGACTCCTGATAAAATTGAAGATGTAGAAGATCAAAAACGGATTCGTATTTGCGGCGTCATTGGCAATGTATCCAAAAGACTCACCAAAAAAGACAATCGTCCTTGGGCAAGTTTTACATTGGGAACTCAGTTTCATACATTCAATCTCAACATGTTCCCAGATTGTTATGAACAATACGGTGAAAACCTAGACAATGATCAAGTTGCGGTTTTACACGGATCCGTAATCCACAAAGAGGACGAAACCAGGATCAATATAAGGGACATTCATCGCCTCGATACTTATCTTCCATCTATAATAAAAGAAATTACTTGGATTCTTCAACCCAATGAAAGCGGAGAAGACTTTCTCTCTGAACTAAGAGAGGTCCTCAATCAAAATATGGGAGATTGCAAAATTCATATCGGATTTTTAATAGAAAATCAGGTCCTAATTTCAGAGCTTGCTGGATCCCTGTCGATTCACCTACAAGGCAATGTTTACAAAAGACTTTGTAAGCATCCAGCAATTTTGGATACCATCCTCAAAACGGAGCCAATTCCTGAGCCTAAAGCTAGAAGATGGGCAAGAAATTAGAACTCCAAAAAGTCTGAGTGTATCGACTTTAGTTTTATTTATTAAACTACTTGCCAAGAATGTATTGACTAATCTTTGAAGCTGAAGTTAGTTAATTATTCAAAAATCTATTTAAAATCTTAGAAACGGCATTCGTATCCAATCTATCCACGCATTTATGAGCTCCAAGCAATCCATCTTAGCCTTCACCCTGTTCATGGGTTTGTTGCTCAGCGGATTTGCAGATTATAATTATTTGAACAATGAAGGTGCCAAATTGCTCAGAATGTCCAAATCGGAATTACTGGAAAGAGCTCATTCTGGAGAGGGCTATGCTGAAAGTTTAGTGGGTATCTTTTACAGAACTGGAGAATTAGACTTCCCGATCGATGCAGAAAAATCTTTGCAATGGACGAATAAAGCCCTGGATAAAAAACACCCAGTTGCAATGACAAACATGGGGAGTATTGAGATGGATCGGCGCAACATCGCTCAAGCCAATTACTACTACCAAGAAGCTTTCATGGACAGTCAATTATTGCGCTGGGCAGAAAACGGTGATCCAATTGCCGCGTATTGTCTTGGGATTGTATATTCAGAGTCCAACCCCAAAAACTACGGAAAAGCAATCCGCTACTTCACAATCGCAGCGGAAGAAGGTCTTGGATCTGCTCAGGCTCAATTGTCCACAATGTATTTTGTGGGTATGGGAATAAGCAGCAACCCAGAGAAAGCACTACAATGGTCTGAACTTGCCATGGAAAGAGGAACTGCAAATGCTTACTTCAACCTTGGGATCGCTTATTCATTAGGCCAAGGAGTCGACAAGGATTTAAAAAAGGCATTTCAATACCTGAAAACATCTGCAGAAAAAGGGTTTGCCCAAGCCCAATTGACTCTAGGTATGAAATATGTCAAGGCCCATGGGGTCGATCAAGACTATATGCAAGCTTTGAAATGGTTCAAAACGGCTTTATCCAATGGCATGATAGAGGCTAAAGGTCCCTTAATGAAGTACAGTATCTTTGTCAGCGAAGACGAGTTGAAACAAGTTTTAGGCCAAGACCCCTACAAGCCATCCGTTCAAACAGCCCAAAAAAGTGAAACAATTGCTCCCGCTTCCAAATTAGAGGGAATTGATATTCGCAAAACCGGCAAAGAATTTGAACAAGACTTTGTCTCCTTCACCTTAAATATCCCAAAATTAGAAGATGCTCGCATCTCTCCCGGTGAAATTCCGGAGTATGAGACCGTAGGAAAACCCTCCAAAAGTCCTTTCGTTCAAGGAAAGATAGAAGAAGCGACCAAAGCCATGCTCGTTGAAAAAGATTTTGCCCTTGCTGAAAAGCTGCTAAGAAATCTTGCCTTGCAAGGAGATCCAGTGGCACAAAGAAATCTAGGTGAACTCTATTTTTCATCAGAAAACCAGCGCACACCGAACACAGATCTGGCTTATGAATGGTTAGAAAAAGCAGCGACTCAGGGGGATGTCCTAGCTCAGCGTTATGTAGGGATGATGTTTTTTATAGGCAATGGCCCAGAAACAGACTACAATGTTGCCAGAAAATGGCTCACCAAAGCTGCTAATCAAGGGGACAACGAAGCTAAAAGGCAGCTCAAAATATTCAAGCGTGTCTTTCAGTAAAATTGCCTTAAAACTTTAGTTTTATTCATTCATGCTAAAGATTTTATTTCTTGGAGATATTGTAGGCAGGCCTGGCAGACATGGGGTTGCTCATTTTTTAAAAGAATCCCTGGATACGGACACTGCTTTAGTCATTGCAAATGCAGAAAACTCTGCGGGTGGGAATGGTTTAACATCCAAAATATCCCTAGAACTTAAAAAAAGCGGATGTGATTTATTGACCTTGGGCGATCATGTGTGGGACCAAAAGAACTTTCAAAATGAAATCAGCACCCTAGAAAATGTTTGCAGACCCTATAACTTGCCGCTTGAGAATCCAGGCAAAAAATATTTATTGCACAAAATTCCTCAAACTGACAAAACCATCGCAGTGGCGACTTTTTTAGGAAGAAGCTTCATGAAGATTCAATCCGATTGTCCATTTAAAAAATTCGATCTTTTTTACCAAGAGGTGGTTGAAACTGCCGATTTCCTATTTGTAGAAATGCACGCAGAAACCACTGCTGAAAAAATTGCTTTTGGTTGGCATGTCAATGGGAGAGCCTCTGCGGTTGTAGGAACGCATACGCATGTCCAGACTGCAGATGGTGAAATATTAGATCAAGGAACCGCCTATTTAACAGATGTGGGTATGTGTGGACCCCACAGATCTGTTCTGGGCAGAGAGGTGGATCCCATAATCCAACGCTTTCAAGATGGATTGCCTAGGAAATGTCCAGTAGCAGATAAAGACGTTCGTGTATCCGGCTGTTACATAGAGCTAGATTCCATGCAAAAAATTGCTTTAAACATAAAACCCTTTCAGCAGAAAATTGACTTATAGAAACCCATCCTAATAATCAATTGCATGCAAAATTATTTTCTCTTCCTCCTGACTGAAAATGATCGATAGAATAACGATCATTGGACCTGGTCTATTGGGAGCCTCATTAGCAATTGCAATAAAAAGGCATCACTTATCAAGAAAAGTAAGATTTTGGGGAAGAAATTTACAAAAATTATCCCATTGTTTGCAACAGGATTGGTGCGATGAAATAGACCCTGAGATTTCAAGAGCCGTTCAGGAAAGCGACTTGATTGTTCTGTGCACCCCTGTAAATCATATATGCCGAACCCTTGCCTCTATAGCGCCTCACCTATCTAAAGATTCAATCGTCACTGATGTGGGAAGCACAAAAGCTAAAATCTGCAACTTTGCGGATTCATTGGGTCTAGCTAGTCAATTTATTGGATCCCACCCAATGGCAGGATCTGACAAATCTGGCTACCAAAACGCCTGCCCCAATTTATACGAAGACCGGTCTTGCATTCTTACTCCAACTTCTAAATCTTCGGATAAAAACTTAGAATTTATTAAAAATTTCTGGACTTCTATAGGAATGAGATTAGGAATATTTACCCCTGAAACCCATGACAAAGTAGTGGCATCTGTGAGCCATTTGCCCCATCTGGTATCCACGGCTATTTGTCATGAAATGAACGATTCTGTCGAGAAAGATTGGCTTCCTTTTTCAGGCCAAGGCTTATGGGACACAACACGAATAGCCGGCGGAGACCCAAAAATGTGGCAAGATATAATCGATCAAAACAGGCCTGAGATCCTAAAAAAAATACAAGCTTTTAAACATCATTTTTCAAAATTAGAAGACATAATCGTTCACAAGGACGAAGAAGCCGCCTTTTTATTTTTACAGCAGGGCCAAATATTTAGAAAAACACTGGAAGCGTCGTTGGATTCAAAAAAAAATGGTGGATAACAGTCTGCCATACAAAAAGATCATTCATATCGACATGGACTGTTTCTACGCAGCCGTCGAAATGAGAGAAAATCCTCATCTTTTTGGCAAACCAATCGCTGTAGGAGGAAATTCCGAAAACCGAAGAGGGGTTTTGTGCACATGCAACTATGAAGCAAGAAAGTACGGGGTTCGATCTGCGATGCCCACATTTTTAGCACTCCAGAAATGCCCAGACTTGATTGTCCTTCCTGTGCGCTTTGATCTTTACAGGGAAGTCTCCCAACAAGTAAATGAAATTTATCAAAGATACACCGAGCTCATAGAACCCCTTTCTCTAGATGAGGCCTACTTGGATGTCAGTCACCAAAAAAGATATGCATCCATAATTGCTAAAGAAATCCGCAACACCATTCTAAAGGAGACGGGCTTGTCAGCCTCTGCCGGAATTGCCGCTAGTAAATTTCTTGCAAAAATAGCCAGTGATTGGAATAAGCCCGATGGTCAATTGACAATTCAGCCCAGCGAACAAGAGGAATTCTTAAAGGAATTGCCTATCTCTAAAATATGGGGAGTGGGCAAAGTAACTGCCAACAGACTCTACAACAGAGGAATTCAAACATGTGGCGACATTCAGAAAAAAACCAAAGAGGAGTTGGTTTATGATTTTGGCAGCTTAGGCATAGAGTTGTGGCAACTCTCAAGAGGAATAGATAATAGACCTGTAAATAATAAGAGACCCCGTAAAAGCCTTAGCAATGAGCGCACCTACCCGCATGACTTCAAAAAGATTGAAGGTTGTATTGAACAGATTCCTGAGCTGTTTTCAGAGCTTGAAAAGGATTTATTAAAAAAAGACCTCGAGGTCGATAAGCCATGGAAGGTGTTTATAAAGCTTAAATTTGAAGACTTTTCAACCACCACGGCTGAAAGTATATTAACCGAACCGATTTCCGCAAAACCCTTTTATCCCTTGTTGGAAACCGCATGGAGTCGAGGAAAGAACAGAGGAGTTAGACTGATAGGATTAGGAATAAGATTCCAAGAGGAGTGGAGTAAAATTCCATCCACTCAGATGGAGTTGTTCGAATCTCTCTGAATAGAACCTTTTTGGTTCCATGAAGGTTTTCGTTAATCATTGCGACCGATCTTGTGAAACTTACGATCACAATTTTACAAAGGATTTGGTTTTAAAAAGACACGGACAAAGACAATAAAAAATTAGGAATTTATTTCAAAATGGGAAATGTAACTTTCATTCTCCATTTGAAATATTTAAGGATGGAACTCAGCTAAAATATGTTTAACATGAAAAATATGAGTTCAGTCAGACTTTTTTTTATTTTTCTATGCATTGCCTCAACCTTATCTTTTGCAAAAGGAATCCGGCCTATTCAGTTTGAAAAAAGATACAAAGAGGAAAATCAGACTTTCAAAACTGAATCTTTAAAATTGAATTCTATGCATCGTTTTAACGATCAGTCTTTTAATGGTAAAATCATAGACTTAAAAAAGAATTCTTATCAAGGTAAAAAATTCACTTCCAAAGACTTTGATTCAAGGAAAAGCGACGCTCTTTTTAGCAACAAGCAAAAAGATTTTAAAAATCTAGAACATAAAAAATACCGGCAAGACGGAAAAAAATCTAAATTTTCCCAGAAAACAAACAAACACAAAGAAGCTGCAATCACTAAGAATCCAGTTTTGATCCGAATCGATCAACTGGCGGCAAAATATAATAAATCTCCCAATCAATCCTCGCTCCGAGATATTAACAAAGACATCCCTCTAGTTATAAGATCCGACAAACCCGGTTTACCAACGGTCCAGGCCGGATCTAAAAAATGAGCAATTTCACCCATATAAATTCTAACAATCAACCTGAAATGGTGGATGTTGGAGCCAAAAAAACAACCCTGCGAACTGCACACGCTCGCTGTAAACTAAAACTCCCGCCAGAAGTCGCTTGCCAAATCAATGACAATGAGATTCAAACAAAAAAAGGCCCCGTATTTCATACTGCAATGATAGCAGGAACAATGGCGACTAAAAAAACACCCGAGCTAATCCCTCTCTGTCATACCATTCCTCTTAACAGTGCCAAATTTAAAATACATTCGGAGGGAAATGAGGTCATCATTGATTGTGTAGTAAAAGCAGAGCACAAAACAGGGGTCGAAATGGAAGCTATGACTGGCGCGACCGTTGCTGCTCTAACAATCTACGACATGTGTAAAGCCTTCTCCAAAGCCATTACCATCCAAACGGTAGAACTCATCGAAAAAACCGGTGGTAAAAGTGACTATATTTTAAGCTAGATTACAAGACGGAAAATCACAATCATCCAAATTTACCTGAAGCAAATGATTTTGCAAAATAGGTCAATATTAACTGAGCTCCAGCTCGTTTGATTCCAAGCAAAGATTCACGCACACACGATTCCAGGTCCAACCAACCATTCATATGAGCAGCATAGAGCTGTGCATATTCACCAGAGACCTGATAAGCAGATATGGGCAAATCTGAACAATTAGAAACTTCCTTTATCACATCAAGATAAGCACCCGCTGGTTTCACCATTAAGATATCAGCTCCTTCAGATTCATCCAACTTGACCTCTCTAAGAATGTCACGAATATTAGCAGGATTCATTTGATAAGTCCCTTTGTCTACATACCCACTTTTCATTTTACTGCCAACGGCATCTCTAAAAGGTCCATAAAAAGCGGAATTATATTTAACGCAATAAGACAATATGCCTGTATTTATAAAATTGGACTGATCTAATAAATCACGGATTGCACCGACCCGACCATCCATCATATCGGAGGGTGCAACAAAATCGACACCTGTTTCTGCGACCTTCAATGCCATTTGGGACAATAGATTCACAGTTTCATCATTCAAAACAGTTCCATCCTCTCCAAGCAACCCATCATGCCCATGAGTCGTGTATGGGTCTAAAGCCAAATCTGAAAATACAATTAATTCAGGGAACTCTTTTTTAATCGTCGATAAAGCTTCATAAAGAAAACAACCATCCTCTACAGCATGAAGCCCCTCCGCTGTTTTGAAAGAGGAGTCAATTTGCGGGAAGGGAGCAATCGCCTTGATTCCAAGCTTTAATAGCTGTTCACACTCTTTTAGAGTGTCCTGCAAGTCCCTTCGAAAGATACCTGGCATGGAACTCACCTCCGTTGGATCTGAATTACCAGGTAAAATAAATAAAGGTTGAACCAAGTCATTGGAAGAGACTTGAATCTCCTCAACAAGCTGTCTAATTGCAATGTTTTGTCTTAATCTTCGAGGTCGAAACCTCGTGTTTACTTGAACGTGCTCAGTCATAATCCTTGACATTCCAACGGATATTTTTTTTATTAGCAAATCTTAATATTAACTCAACTTTAATAAGGAAGTGGGTCTCGACCTGCTTTTTTTTGCTTTCAAAATATGAACTCAGACATCTTATCCGTCCTAGAATATATGGAAAAAGAAAAGGGAATCGGTCGTGATGATATGATCGTTACCATTTCCAATGCGATAAAAAATGCAGCACAGAAAGCTTATGAAAGCGTTGAAATAGACGTTGAGATCAACCCACGAAATGGGAAAATGAAAGCTTGGGAAATCCTCGAAGTGGTGGACTCAGTGAGTGATCCCAAGGCTGAAATTCATATTGAAAAAGCTGGAGAATATGCCGAAAATCCTTCTCTTGGTGAATCTGTCAGACGAGAATTTGACCCAACTATTCTCGGTAGAATTGCGGCCCAAGCAGCTAGGCAAGCGATCAAACAGCGTGTAAGACAATTTGAAAAAGAGTTAATCTATAACGACTTTAAAGATCAAATAGGCACGATAGTTACAGGAGTAGTTCGTCGCAGAGAACGAAATGATCTGATCGTAGAAATCGGAAAGGCGGAAGCGATCCTTCCCGGCAGAGAGAGAATACCTGGAGAGGATTACTCACCCGGTGAACGGATTCGTTGTATATTATTAGATATTGATGTTGCAAACAGGGGACCTGAACTGACTCTCAGTAGGTCTTGTTTGAAATTCGTTCAAAAATTATTTGAACTAGAAGTCACTGAGATTGCCGATGGAACCGTTCGCATTGAGGGGATGGCAAGAGAGCCTGGGTATCGAAGTAAAATTTGTGTCAGTAGCACAGACCCGAAGGTAGATCCTGTCGGATCATGTGTTGGAGCCAGAGGTGCCAGAGTCAAATCCATTGTTCGCGAGCTTGGTGGTGAAAAAATGGACATTATCCGCTACCATGAGGACCCAGAAATTCTTCTCGATGAAGCCTTGAAACCTGCAGTTCCTCACAATATTAAGATCGATAAAGCTAAAAGAAGGATTTACTTTGAAGTGGATGAATCTGACTTAGCTGTGGCGATTGGTAAAAAGGGACAAAATGCACGCCTGACCTCCAAGTTGCTCGGTTGGAAATTAGATATTGAGAAAAAAGAACAAAAATCTGACAATTTTGAGACCAAACTGGAGCGTGCTTCTCGTGCATTGACTTCCAACCTAGGAATCAATCCCGAACTTTCAAAACGCTTGGTAGAATCTGGTATTGTTAGCCCAGAGGCATTTGATGGTGTGATGGAGTCCGACTTGGTCGATGCAGGTTTTAGCGAAAGCGAAGCTGCTTCCATTATGAACTCCGTAAATACAGCAAAAGCCTAAATCCCCAAACATAAATTACCCAGTAAATCATCCTGAAGCAAAAGATCCACAAATGAGTATTAGAATCCACATCATTGCAAAAGAAATAGGAATGGAGAATAAAGAACTCCTGACAATCCTTCGTGAGCGTGGTTTCGACGTTAAAAGCGCCTCCAACACCATCGACAATATTTCCGGAGAATCAATCATAGAGGAATTCAAACTTAAGTCACAAGAAGAACTCAAGGCGAAACAAGTGGCACAGGAAAAGGAGAGAGCAAATGCAGCTCCCAAGCTTCCGATTGGAGCCATTGTCCGATCCAGATCCGATGTTGAAAAAGAGCGTGAAGATGCCAAAGAACAAGAGGAAGCTGCAAAAAAAGCGGAATCTGCATTGAAGGTGGATGCTTCTAATCCAAAGGTAGATATAAAAGTGGAGAAAGATACCAAAGCGCCAGAACCCACTTCCGATTTGAATAAGAGTTCCGCACCCAAGTTGCCCCCTATGCCAGGAGGATCAGCCCCCAAAGCACCCCCTTTACCCAACTCTGCCAATGCATCGAGATCATTGGCCCCAAAAACTCCTTCGATGCCAGGAGGAGCGGCTCCAAAAGCACCAGCTATGCCCGGAATCTCCGTTGTCAAAAGCAAACAATCCGTTGAAGATGCGAAAGAGAAGATGGAAAGCCCTTCAATAGATTCTAGTAAACCTGGTGCCGTTGCCTTGCCCAAGACAAAACCCTCCACTGAATCTGATGAGGGAAGCAAAGAAATTAAAGAACTGAAGGTTAAAACCCCAATCGTGGTTCGAGAGTTTGCAACATTGATAGGTTTAAAACCTTTCCACCTCATTTCTCAACTCATGGAAATGGGAATTTTTGCTTCTATGAATCAAACCCTTGAGGAAAACACAGCTACCGAGTTAGCCCTCAAACATGGATTTGTCCTTGAAATTCAGCGAAGAGGAGAAGCATCCGGTAAGAAAAAGAAAAAACAAGTAGTAGAAGAGGACGATGATAAAAATCTGAGTCCACGACCTCCTGTTATCTGTATTTTGGGCCATGTAGATCACGGCAAAACAACTCTTTTAGACGCTATTCGAAAAACAAACGTCGTCAGCGGAGAAGCCGGTGGAATCACTCAGCATGTTGCTGCTTATCAAATTGAGCACAACAAAAGCAAAGTTACCTTTTTAGACACACCTGGTCATGCTGCGTTCTCTGCAATGAGAGAACGAGGAGCAAACTTAACGGACGTTTCTGTGATCGTAGTAGCGGCCGATGATGGTTTTATGCCTCAGACAGATGAAGCTCTAAAATTTGCTAAAAGATCTCAAGGTAGCATCGTTGTAGCAATTAACAAGTGCGACACCAAAGGTGCCAACATCGATCGCGTAAAAACTCAAATGCAAGAACGAGGCATTGCATCTGAAGACTGGGGCGGGGAAATTTTGACCCAAGGCATTTCGGCTCTTAAGGGGGATGGCATTGACGACCTTCTCGAGCAAATACATTTGCAAACCGAGATCATGGAGCTTAAAGCAAACCCCAAAGGGATTGCCATGGGGGTTGTGATAGAGGCACAAATTGAGCAAGGAAGAGGCCCCACTGCATCTGTCATTGTCCAGAAAGGAACTCTCAAAATTGGAGATGCTATCGTTTGCGGAACCGCATCCTGTAAAGTAAAAGCTATGCTGAACGATTTTGGTGAAAACATAAAATCCGCCAGCCCATCCACACCTGTCAAATTAATAGGTTGGTCTGAAGCCCCTGAAGTAGGAAACACTTTCACGTATGTTAAAAACGAAAAGGCCGCCAAGAAACTGGCTGCTGAAAATCTGGAAACCTACAAAAAAGAACAACAAGAATTGTTGGACATCGCCAAACAATCTGCGGCAGAAACAGCTTCTGCATCCGCTGGTTTAGACGCCCTTTTTGATGCCATCAGTCAATCTAAAAAAAGCGCCCTAAAAATTATCATTCGAGGAGATGTTCAAGGCTCTGTAGAAGCTTTGATTGGCGCTCTGAAGGAAATAAAAAGCGACAAAGTAGAATTGGATATCGTTCAAGCAGGGATTGGTCAAGTAAGCAAAAGTGACATTTCAATGGCTAGTGCCGCCGGAGCCTCCTTAATTGGATTCAATGTAAAACTTGAAAATGGGGTTCAAGGCCTTGCCAAACACCATGATATTAATATTTACCAACACAATATAATTTACGAACTCATTGACATTGTGAAAGATGCCATGGCAGATCTTTTGGAGCCTGAAATCATTGAGAAAAAAATCGGTGCAGCAGAAGTTCGGGCTATTTTTGGAATTGGAAAAGGTCTCAATGTTTCTGGTTGTATGGTTACGGAAGGCAAAATCAATCGTGACATCAAGGCCCGCATTGTTCGTAAAGGACAATTCATTCACGAAAGTACAGTTGATACCCTCAAGAGATTTAAAGAGGATGTGAATGAAGTCCGAGCCGGTTATGAGTGTGGAATTAGAATCAAAGGTTTCAACGATTATCAAGAAGGCGATTTCATAGAAGTGATTCAAATTGAAAAGAAACGTCCGTCCCTGTAATGGGCTTGACTTAGAAACCGCCACCCAAACCTAGATCCTAATGAGTCAACGAATGGTCCGAATCAATGAACTGATTCGCCGCGAAATCAACGATATTCTAAGAACTAAATTTCGCTCAGAAGCCGTTGCTTACACTGTGATTGAGATCAAAACAGCCCCAGATCTCAGAAATGCCTCTGTTTTTTATTCGGTGCTCGGAAACGAGGTCGAAAAAGAAAATTCCAGAAAATTCTTTCGAAAAGTTGCCAAAGAAATCCGTTTTCAATTAGGAAAACGGATTGTCCTCAAATACATCCCCTTCTTAAAATATTATATCGATAATTCACTTGAAAAAGGATCTGAATTGGTGGAATTAATGGACGAGATTGAGTCCGAAGAAAATGAGTAGACTGCTGAATATTGATGAGGAAACTTTAATAGATTTCTCAAACAGCTTTAAAAGTTTAAAATCCCATTCCGAAATCATTGTTTGTTCTCACATTCGGCCAGACGGTGACAGTATCGGTTCTCAAATAGCACTAGTTCGAACGCTGAGGCAATTAGGTATTCCAGCATCCATGCTGTTGACTCCAGAGATACCAGAACACTTATTAGAGTTTGTAGGGGACACACCCATTGCTAAGATTACAGAAAACCCCAGCCCTGTCATAATCTTAGATTGTAGCGATTGTGAGCGTGTTTTTTGCTACGCCCCGAAATTAAAAAATCGAGAAATTTTGTTAAACATCGACCACCACGAGACCAACTCAAGATTTGGCAAAAAGCAATTTTTGAAACCCGAGGCTTGCTCTACCTCTCATTTACTTGCTGAAGTTTTCAATCGTTTAAAAATTGAAATCGATCCGACCTCAGCAAATGCACTTTACCTTGGAATTTATACCGACAGCGGACAGTTCAAATACTCACGAACCAACAGCAGTGTCTTTGATACCTGCAGCTGGCTTTGCAAAAAAGGAGTGAATCCTGAAAAAATCGCCCTTTCAATTTTAAATCGAAACACCCTTTCTCATTACAGAATTCAAACCCAATTTCTAGAAACAATTCGTCTCGAGCTTGACGAAAGAGTTGCGATTGGAATCTTGGATCTGCTTCATTTACCCCCAGACACAAACCCTTTTCCGGCCAACCGAGAGTGTGCTGAATTACTGCAAAGATTGTCAGGAGTGGTTCTCTCTGTTTATATTGAGAAAGTGAAAAACAACCTTCTCAAATTCAGCTTAAGGAGCAACGATCATAGATATCCAATTCATGAAATTGCCCTCTCCTATGGAGGTGGAGGACATCCACAAGCAGCCGGAGGAACTGCTACTCTTTCAGAAGATGAATTTATAGCTGAAGTGGTAGAAAAATTAGCTTTAATACTAGAAAAAAACCATGCCGAACCCAAGAAATAGCGATTTAGAAGGAATATTACTGGTAGACAAACCAAAAGAGTGGACTTCCCATGATGTAGTGGCAAAATTGCGCAATTATTTAAAAGTCAAAAAGACCGGTCACGCTGGAACCTTAGATCCAATGGCGACTGGCCTTCTAATTATAATGATTGGAAAAGCAACGAAAGTTTCTCAATACCTCATGAGCCAGGATAAAATTTATACAGGCACCGTTCTGCTAGGGATTAAAACGGATTCTCAAGATGCGGACGGACAAGTGATTGAAGAAAGACCTTTGCCCGAAGACCTTGAAGCAGCGACCATCCAATCCACTCTCAACACTTTTAAAGGCGACCAATACCAATTACCCCCCATGTTTTCCGCCAAAAAAATCAACGGCCAACCTCTTTACAAGCAAGCGAGAAAAGGGAAAGAAGTAGAACGAGAGCCTCGCATAATTAATGTTACCAGTTTTCAACTTACCCACTATGAGTCTCCCTCTTTTGACTTCAAGGTTCATTGCAGCAAAGGAACCTATGTAAGGACTTTGGCTCATGATACAGGGGAAAAGTTGCAATGTGGTGCTCATCTTTCGGCCCTGCGAAGAACTGCAATTGGATCGATGAAGATTGATCAAGCGCATACTTTAGACAAGATTCTGACTCTTTCAGAAAATGAAATTAAAGAGCTTCTCCTCCCTGTCTACAAAGCAGTCCCCTCTTATGTCCTTTAAAAATCTGAAGAAATAGAATGGCCATCAAAAAAATACAGTCCTTGGAGGAATGGGAAGGAATGCAGACTCCGATTGCACTTGCGCTTGGAATGTTTGATGGAGTTCATCTAGGCCACAGAGCCGTCTTAAACCGTTGTATTGAATTTGCCAAAGCAGAAAATCTAACTCCGGCTGTTTTGACTTTCTGGCCCCATCCTAGCCATTTGATTCGTCCTGATGACCCCACTCAAATGATCCAAAATATTGTTCATAAAAAAGATTTACTAGAAAACATTGGAATACAACTTTTAATTGAAATTGAATTCACTCGTTCCTTTGCAGCCATTGAGGCAGACCAGTTTCTACCTCTCCTACACTCCAAGATTCATTCCCTGAAGTCCCTCTTTGTAGGAGAAAACTTCCGCTTTGGGAAAAAAAGAATCGGTGACTTACAGCTTCTGAGCTCGCAAGGAAAAAAACTAGGGATTCAAATACACGGATTGCCCAGAAAACTTTATAAAGGGCAACCGATCAGCTCTTCCAGAATAAGAAAAGAATTGGCAGATGGAAATTTGAGTGAAGTCAACTTTATGTTAAACAGGCCTTATGCTTGCTCGGGAAAAGTAATCACTGGAAAACAACTGGGACGAACGATTGGATTTCCGACTCTCAACATCGCCTATGATCCCGAGAAAAGACCTCGATTTGGAGTTTATTTGGTAAGAGTTCACTCCGAAAGCGATTCCGCTTGGGGAGTTGCCAATTTTGGACTTCGTCCGACGGTTAATTCTGAGACCAACAAACCCCTCTTAGAAATTCATGTTTTAGAGGATTCCTGCTCATGGACCACTGGCAAAGAATTAAAAATTGATTGGATTCAATTTATTAGAAGCGAACAAAAATTTGCATCTCTAGACGATCTCAAACAGCAGATAAAATTAGATTTGGAAGATTCAAAAAAGTTCCTCCTCAAAATGAAAATCCCACCACTCATAATCTAAGGATCCTAAAATTCATCAAAATTCCCTTTCAGTCCCATTCAATCTTTCCAAAAATAGGATCGACTAGAATTAGGAGGAAGGATTAAAGATCCAATACTTTTAAAGAGATTCACTAAACCTCTAGCCTCCAAAAAAAATGAATTTTAAAAATGTCGTCATTGAGTCCATGGATTATGATCTTCCGGATGAGGTTTGGACCTCTAGTTACTTAGAAGAACAATTAAGACCTCTTTATGAAAGGCTTCGTCTTCCTGAGGGCAGACTAGAGCTCATGACAGGAATTAAGTCTCGGAGGTTTTGGAGTGAAGCGATCCGACCCTCAGAGGCTAGTTCTCTAGCAGGCAAAAAACTTTTAGAAAAACTACCCATCCAAAAAGAGGAGATCGATGCAGTCATTCATTCCTCAGTTTGTAGAGATCGTCTAGAGCCCGCCACCGCCTCTTATGTGCATAGAAATCTTAAATTAAGTGGAAAAACACAAATTTTAGACATTTCCAATGCATGCTTAGGCTTTCTAAATGCAATCTGTCTGGGTGCAGGTTTGATTGAATCTGGACAAGCAAAACGCATCTTGATCGTGGCTGGTGAGAATGGAAAACCCCTTGTTCAAAATACAATCCATCAACTCTTAACTTCTGACCTCAATCGCAAACAAATCAAACCATTCTTTGCAAATCTGACCATTGGTGCTGGCTGCGTTGCAGCCACGCTCTGTCATGAATCCGTGGTAACAACAAAAGAATGGATCCGACTACACCATATAGTTAATGAGACAGATTCTTCCTTCAATCATCTGTGCGAGGGAGATTCTGCAAATCAAGAGGAACTCGCTATGCAGACGGATTCTGAAGAACTTTTAGTCGCAGGGATCCAGACAGCCCAGAGAGCCTGGAAAAGATTTGAGAGGGTTTCCGGATGGACCAGCCAGACCCCTGATAAGATTTTCTGCCATCAAGTCGGCAAAACTCACCGCAACAAACTCTATGAAGGCCTCAATCTCGAGGTTTCAAAAGATTTTTCAACCTTTGAAACGCTAGGCAACGTCGGATCCGTATCCGTTCCCATTACTTTAGCGATGGGTTGGGAGAAAGAAGTCATCCAAGTAGGAAGCAAAGCAGCTTTACTCGGAATCGGCAGTGGTCTAAGTTCTATCATGGTTTCTGCAAGCGTCGAACAGTAGACCCAGTTGAGGCAATAGAAAATAAGATTCAAGCATAAAACTCATGAGGAATTCGGAGCAAAAGAGTCCAGGCACAAGCGCTCATTAGGCATAAAAAAAACGGTCTAGATAAGACCGTTTTTAAAAACTTTCTTGGTATTATAAACTAAGAAAGAGTGTTCACGTTATTCAAATCTTCAAACGCTTTTTTCAGACGGGCGATGAATGTATTTTCACCCGCTCTTAGCCAAACGCGAGGATCGTAGTATTTTTTATTGGGCTTGTCGTCTCCATCTGGATTGCCAATTTGTCCCTGTAAATAGGCTTCGTTTGTCTTATAATAATCTAAAACCCCTTCCCACATTGCCCATTGTTGGTCGGTATCGATATTCATCTTGATGGAACCGTAGCTGATTCCTTCACGAATTTCTTCGACTGTAGAGCCAGAACCGCCATGAAATACAAAATTTATTGGGTTGTGCTCTGCAATGTTGTGTTTGGCTTTTACATACTCCTGAGAGTTTTTAAGAATTACCGGAGTCAATTGAACATTCCCAGGTTTGTAGACCCCATGAACATTCCCAAAAGCAGCCGCAACCGTAAACTTATCGCTCACTTTCATCAACTCCGTATATGCATAGTCGACCTCCTCAGGTTGGGTGTATAATTTGGAAGAATCAATATCCGTATTGTCTACGCCATCTTCCTCACCCCCAGTAACTCCTAATTCAATTTCAAGAGTCATTCCCATTTTGCTCATGCGCTCTAGGTAACTCTTACAAGTATCAATATTATCTTCGATCGGCTCCTCAGAAAGATCAATCATATGGGAGCTAAAAAGAGGCTTCCCAGTTGATTGGTAAAACTTTTCACCCTCATCCAACATACCATCCATCCAAGGGAGTAATTTACGAGCGCAATGGTCCGTATGTAAAACAATCACGGCTCCATACTTCTCTGCCATGTCATGAATGTGTTTGGCACCGGAAACAGAACCCGCAATTGCAGCTTGTTGGTTTTCATTGCTCATACCCTTTCCAGCGTAAAAAACTCCACCTCCGTTAGAGAATTGAATCATTGCGGGCGCATTCAATGAGGCAGCGGCTTCCATCACACAATTTACAGAACTTGTGTTCACGCAATTCACTGCAGGCATTGCAAAAGATTTCTCCTTTGCAAAGCTAAATAAAGATTGTAGGTCGTCTCCTGTTACGACACCGGGTTTAAACGTCATTGCCATGATTTTTTGATTCCTTGTTTTGGATACAGTTAAAGATTTAAAATTAGTTTTTTTGAGAGTTCGTCACAAGAGGATTCTATCAAGCGACTTCGGATGCAACAGATTCCTCAATACCGAATCGCTCTGATTGTTCCTCAGCATGGTAAGAAGAACGAACCAAAGGTCCAGATTCAACAACTCCGAACCCAAGATCCAAAGCAAATTCTTTCCATTCTTCGAACTCCTCTGGGGTTACCCAACGATCGATCGGTTCATGCTTTTGAGTGGGTTGCAAATATTGGCCTATTGTCAGGATATTCACGTCAATCTTACGTAAGTCTTCCAGAGTTTGAGCAATTTCACTCTCCCTCTCACCGATCCCCAGCATCAATCCTGATTTAGTAGTAAATCCACGACTCTTAGCATGGTTTAAAGTCCATAAAGACCCCTTGTAGGTGGCTGTTCTGCGAATCGGCCTTTGTAAACGTTCGACGGTTTCCATGTTATGATTGAAAATATCCGGCTTAGCATTCAAAACAATATCTAGGTGATCCGCAACGCCTCTGAAATCAGCAGTTAAAATTTCAATCCCCACGCCCGGATTTCTGTATCGGATTGCCCGAATGGTTGCAGCCCAAATAGAGGCCCCTCCATCCTCTAAATCATCTCTGGCAACAGAAGTAATGACGCAATGCCTAAGTTTCATTTTAGCAACGGCGTCGGCAACCCGTGCCGGTTCCCCAAAATCGAGTTCAGCAGGTCGACCTGTTTGGATATTACAAAATGTACAGGAGCGAGTGCAAACGTTCCCAAGAATCATCAACGTGGCCGTTCCTCTTGACCAACACTCCCCCATATTAGGGCACTGAGCACTGTGACAAACCGTATTGAGTTCATTCTTATCGACCATTTCACGCACGGCATTGTAAGTCGGTCCCGCGGGCAACTTTGCTCTGAGCCATTTTGGTTTTCTATCAGCCATACAATCTTTCTATTCCGACTTTGAAATTTTTACAACTATTTTAAAGAATCCACAGAAAATCGAATAGAAAAACTCCATCCAAATTTGAAAAACAACGGAACCTAGAGTATATTATTAAAACCCTTTAATATTCTATTTTTAAACGAATAGACCTTTTTTGTTATTGGACATTTTAATTTTGCAATCTTTATTTTTACTTTTCAGAACCCAACAGTTTTAATTTCTCTTACAAAATTCTTACAATATCCCCGTTTTTCTGAGATCATTCAAATCATTTTCCCACCTCAAGTAGTCCCCTACACTCTTCAAACTTTTATAGACCCAATCCTTAAATATTTTTTTCATTTTCTAATCACCCCTTTTCAATAATCCATATTCCGCTGAATACTCTTTTATGGTTAATTATTATCCATGCGAATTCCTATTAAAAAACAATTGCGATTGATTTCAATTATTTGTGTTGGATTGCTAATTTTTGGCAACCCAAGCTGGCTCTTAGGAATCGATAACAAACGACCCAATCTGATTTTTATTTTAGCAGACGACTGCACCTACAAGGATCTAGAATTGTACGGAGGCCAAGCCAAAACTCCCTTCATGAATCAACTCTCTAAAGAGGGTATGAAATTTACCAGAGTGTACCAATCTGCAGCGATGTGTAGTCCTACAAGACATGCCCTTTACACGGGGTTGCATCCTGTCAAAAGCGGTGCCTACCCAAACCACGCCAATGCATACTCTCATGTGAAAAGCGTTGCTCATTATCTATCTGACTTGGATTACCGAGTGATTCTCGCAGGAAAGCAACATATCGGCCCAGACTCTGTTTTTCCATTCGAGCACTTCGATGAATTTGCTGAACCTGAGAAAAGCGATGTCGTTCCTGTAAACGGCTGGAGATACCCCCAGATTTATAATGCCCTTGAATCTACCAAAGAAGCATCCCCAGTCTGTATGTTTTTGTGTTCCAACGAACCCCATGGCCCTTACAACAAAGGAGATGCTTCTAAATACCCCAAAAGCCAAGTCAAAATGAGTCCTCAATTGTTAGACACTCACTTTGAAGCTTATTGCAAGTATCTGGCGGAGATTACCTACTTTGACGGACAGGTTGGAGAAATTATGGAAATGCTCAAAACACTCGACCTAGAAGACAACACTCTATTGATCGTTTCTACCGAACAAGGAAGTGCTTTTCCTTATGGCAAATGGACTTGCTATGAAATGGGAGTTGCAAGCGGTATGGTAGCAAGATGGCCTGGCAAAATTGCTAGAGGATCCCAAGAAAATTCCATTGTAGAGTATGTGGATATTGTTCCAACTTTCATAGACGTTGCGGGTGGCAAATCAAAAGATGGATTGGATGGTCGCTCCATCAAGCCCATGCTATTGGGCCAGAAAATAGAACCCAAAAAATTTGCCTACAGCGAACACACCACTTTAGCAGTCAATGGAGCTAAAGATCCTTACGGAATTAGAACGGTTGTCAACAATCGGTATCGATATATTCGAAACTTATTTCCTGAAAATAATTTCAGTATTCCTAGCTCCAGAAGAGCCGTCAAAGCAGCCCAAAGACAGGGACCGGATGCCGTTTCTTTCATCAAAAAATATATGAAACGTCCAGCCCATGAATTGTATGACATAATTCAAGATCCCTACTGCGAAAACAACTTAGCTGAAAACCCTGAATACAACAAAATCATGAAGTCTTTATCCCTTGAGCTAGATGATTGGATGCAATCACAAGGGGACAAAGGCAGACAAACAGAATTAGAAGCCATGGATCATGTTGCCCAATGGCTCAAACAAAAACTCAACAAAAATTAACCCTCGTAAATATGAATATAAGAATCCAATCCCTATTTCTTGCTGTTTTATTATCCGCCGCACCCTTCCTTCAAGGGGATCAAAGAAAAATCGTTGTTCCAGGTGACTACGAATTCGTAGGCAACCTTGTAGATGTCTCCGCAAGTGGTTATTATCTTTACAAAGTATCTGTCAAAGATGGTGAATCTCTTGAGCTATTTAAAAAAGACGGGCTTATTCCCAAAAACCAATCCTTGCATTTAAAGTTGAACGATCAAATCGTCGATCTTTACGGTGCAGATGAATTGAAAAATTTAAAAGGTAAGAGAGTAAAGATTGTAGTTACTGGAGATCTTAGAGTTGCTGGAAAAGGGGGTGGAATGCATTACGAATTTTTAGTCAATAACATTTATGAATTGGAGAAATTTAAAAAATAATGGATGGATGCTACCCTATTAAAACAATAGACAACCGATAGACTCACTCCTTTAAATCAAGTTTTTTTTAAAACCGGTTGGGACTCCCCTAACGAATTTAAGTTCCTCTGGTTTTATTTGAGCCAAAACGATGATTGAATCTTCTATAATACTCTGAATTTTAGATTCCATTGGAGGCTTCTCTTATTCCTTTTTATTTCAAACCTGTATACCTTCATTAGAACGATGATTTCAAGTTTCTCGGATTCGGCTGCAATGATTTATAAAACCCTTCAAGGAAGCAGAGGCTTCACTTTTTAGGGGTAGCATCTCATTCAGCTTTAAGACTTATACTTGAATCTCATTTTCTGCTTGCATCATCCGGCTTATAAAAATCCCACTTTAGAGTACCTATTTTCATAAAACCACTCTACTTGGGGTTGCTTTTTTAGGGTTCGTTGGTATGTTCAAGACTATCCCTGAATGCTATCTATAAGCGAACGATGAGCTGCCTATGAAGAACCGTCCCATATCAATCCAATCTTTAGTAAGCTTTTTATTACTATCTACCCTATTTTACTCTTGTGAAACAAGCCCTGAGAATTCTCCCAATGCAATGGGAGCGAATGACTATCTCAAGCCCAGAGAGAAAATTGATGCCCCTTTTTTTCTCAGAATTGTGGACTATTCTTCGACTGTAAATTCCAAAGAGATTCAAAAAGAAAGAGTCCATTTCGAGTGGATTCAGAATTTTTCACCCGAAAACTCCGAAGCCTCCAAGACCATTGAAGAGACAGCAAAAGTTGGAGACTTAGTTTCAATCACCAATTCTAATCATCTGCACCTTGGGATTATCATTCCTGATAAAAAAACGGGTAATAAAGCGGTTTTCACAACAGAACCCAAGGTTGGAATTGCATTAAAACCCCTCAACAATTACCAAGATTCATGGATTCGCCTTTATCGAATCAAAACCTCTAAAGAACTAGATATTAGGAACTTGCTCTACTTTGTTTCTGCCACTCAGGAATTCATGAAGAAATGGGAACCCTCTGGATTCTCTGGGATTATTGGTCTCACTGAAGTCGGTTTGTTTCCCAAAAATAAATCCCAAGTTTCCAATGATTACATCTGCTCCACACTGGTTGTGGCTGCTTACCAATATGCAGGGATCAAACTCCATATTAGCAAAAGAAAAAGTCTCTTTGACTATATTACACCTCGAAGCGTCATCCACAGTTCCGGACAGATAATTGATAAGCCTCAAATCCATTTGGTTCCAGAAAAAATAACGCTCTTATAGACCTATTCTTTTATTTTAAACCAAAGCTCTGCTTGTTGGTTATGAGATGGAATTGGATTTTAAAATAACTTCTTCCACCGCATCGAACAAATCTCTAGATCGAGCCACTTTCTTTTCACTGGCATAGACAGAAGTGGAATCTGGAATCTCTTTTCCGCATTCTAAAAGAATAGACCGGACCCCGGCTCTGAGTCCTGATTCAATATCTGATTGTCGATCTCCAACCATAAAGCATTCCTGAGCTAACAAATTGTATTGAACCAACATCTCTTCAATAAATAAGGGAGAAGGTTTTCGATAAAGACTGCTTTCTCCTGGAGCCTCGGGCGCAATGCAAATTTCCTGAAAGACAATTTCGTCTCCTAAAAGCTCCATCATTTTTTGATTGCAAGCCACTGCATCCTCAAGTCTGAAATAACCGCGACCGACCCCCGATTGATTGGTCAATAAAAACAATAAGTAGCCCGCCTCTGATAATTTTTGCAATCCCTCGACTACTCTTGGGATAAGCTCAACTAATGCCGGATCGTGTAAATAATCTTTATCAAAGATAAGAGTTCCATCTCGATCTAAAAATACCGCCCCTTTCATCCCTCTAATTTTGAAAGAATTTCCTCACTGCTCAAAGTAGCAGTACCAATTTTTGCAACCACGATCCCAGCGCAAAAGTTGGCAAACTTAGCGGCATCTACAAGAGGGATCCCAACAGTCAAGGCAAGCGTTAAGGCAGAAATTACAGTATCCCCAGCACCAGAAACATCAAACACCTCCTTAGCAGTCGTAGAAATACGTTCCAAAACCCTTCCCTCCTCACAAAGGACCATTCCCTCGGCCCCGAGAGTGATCAACAACGAACGAGGATGGTGCTTTTCCCAAATGGCTTTGCAAACAGCCTCGGCAGGGAAAGGGTCATGACTCCCACACTGAATGCCTGCAAGCTCTAAAGATTCGGATCGGTTCGGGGTCATAATATCTAAATCAGAAAAAACCATTTTTCTACGAGGTTTGGGATCCATGCTAAGAACCGCTCCAGTTTCATTTGTGATGGAGCGAATTTCAGCGATCATAGACGCATCAATCATTCCTTTTCCATAGTCTGAAAGAATCACACCATCCGCTTGGCGAACCGCCTCCATCATTCCCGACCTAGCAGACCCCTCAGGCACTGCATAATGTTTGGGTGGGTTTTCACGATCGATCCGGCAAAGTTGTTGGGTTTGAACCATAACCCGGGCTTTCAGAATAGTAGCGATTTCCTCAGCAACAAAATCAGAAAGAATTTCAATTCGATTTTTTTTCAATAACTCAAGGAGAATCTTCCCTCCATCATCCCGACCCATCCATCCACATAATGAAATTCTACCTGCATTCAGATGAGCAATATTTAAAGCTACATTTGCAGCTCCTCCGGCAATGTAGTTGTCTTTAAAGACAGAAACGACTGGCACTGGAGCTTCCGGAGAGATTCTGGTAGCATCACCCCAAACGTAATGGTCTAGCATAATATCCCCAATCACTAAAAGCTTCTTTTTAGTCGCTTGATTCAATATTTCCGAACAAATTTTCAGAGTAGGTAACATAAAATAATAATGAAACCAAGGTCCAATTAGGGCAAGAAGGATCCACCCTAAAGATGTATACAGAAAAGAAGAACATTCTTGGATCGCTAAGAAATACCTAGAGCTATTTATGATCTCTATGAGTCATCGCAAGCTAATAACAGAGATTGAAGTCCAATCACTCTTGAGGAATTCCAGCCTAAAATCCGGGAAGGGATCCGAGGGCATTCATCACATTGGGGCCCGTGCTGAAATCCAACTTCACTTGAATTTGAGGGGGAGGCACCACAGGGGGCCCTCCAAAATTTAGACCCATGGTTTGACCGGAAACGGCTCGCATCACATCCAGTGCTGGCGGAGCTGGAGCAACCGGAGGCGGAACCGGAGTGGCTGGAGGTGGAGGCACATCGGCAGTGGCGGTGTTCGTATTGCCAAGACCGGATCGAACCTCTGGTGTAGTGGCTGTATTCAAAGTGACTGGCGGTGGGCCTGCATCGGCTCCGCCTATACTGATGGTTTCGCCAGGCAACATCACCTGATCGTCCGAACTCGTGTCCGTTCCATCCACAGGTTCTCCAGTATCCACTGCGGTGGCTTCCTCCTCTTCACTGCCTTCTTCCTCACTGCCTTCTTCTTCAGTAGCTTCTCCTTCTGATTCGTCTTCGCTAGCCTCCTCTTCAGTGGCTTCTTCTTCAGTAGCTTCTTCCCCTTCTGCTTCCTCTTCTCCACTGGCCTCTTCCTCGCTAGCCTCTTCTCCTGCTTCCTCTTCAGCGCCAGATTCTTCTTCAGCCGCAGCCTCTTCCTCACCGCCAGCCTCGTCCTCACTCATCTCACCCTCCGAGGAACCTTCCTCCTCTTCAACAGTCGGTTCTCCATCTGCAGATTCTTCACCTTCAGCTCCCGGATCCTCTCCCTCAGGGCCCTCT
>CAJWYM010000028.1 GCA_913049555.1 uncultured Opitutia bacterium | reverse complement strand
TGACGAGCAGTCTTTTCAAACCCTCACGCCAAATTCTAAAAATATGATTCATAGAGGTACACCATAAGGGCTTTTTGTAACAATATAAATGGTTTAATGAATCAAAAAATTTTAAGTTTTTAAACCTTGATTCTCTATTTACTGGATCAACCCTAAAGAAATTGGTTAGTTATTTATTTCAGGTCGGTCTTAGTTAAGACATCGTGTATTAATATAAATTAAGAGGAGTAGGCATTTAATCATGAGTATTTTACCAAAACTTGAACCATTATTACTTTTCAAATTTCCAAGCAGTTCTATCAATTTCTACCTAGAATAATTCCTTCTAAATGGGTAGGAACTCAATCTTTTTGAATCGGGTTTGGATGCAATCAAACAAGATTTTTCCAACACTCTTAGAAGGAGTATCTTATCAATAAAAACCATTAGGACCTAATAAAATCATTCAAAAAGCCTTCGAACAAGATTGTTTAAAGAACTAATGAATTAAAAATAAGCATATCAAACGATTGATTTTAGTTGTATCCAATTCTCTTAAAAAGCCGTTGATAAGTTTCGATCAAAATGAGCAGACTTAGGATCTCTAAAATCTAATTCAAGGCACAATATCCAAATAATGTGGTTAGATAAAACCAAAATAGAGCGAAAATAATATGAATGGTTGTTTCAAACTTTTTTCCTTTCCAAATTATGGAAGAATATCCAAAAAACTGCATTATCAAACGAAATCCCCAAAATATTGAAAACCCTTTTAAGATTTTATGACCCAAACTAGTGTTTAACAAATCATCGGATGCCAACAAACACAATAAGCCCATCAAAAAAACAATAAGACCAATAAAAAAAGTATGAACGTACATAATCTCTTTGTTAATCAAACTCACATTCTTTAGTTCTTCTTTCCAATTAAAATAGCGAGGAAAAATTGAGTGTATTAATCCAAGAATAATTAAAAGGGAACCTGTAATTTTTAAATGACTATCCACTTTTTTTGAGAGTAAAAGTTGTAATAAAAGGGGTAGTCTTAATCTCTTCTAAAATTATAAGATTCGCTTTTTCAAAAACTTTTATCCATGAGTTCCTAGAGATAAAGTGAAAAAATCCGATATTAAACGCTAAAAAATTTGGAAAATCTCTCAAATGCTCCGTCACTGTTATTTTTCCATGATCCGTTAGAATTCTTTCTAATTCTTGAAAAAATAAAATCCTTTCCTGCTGATCTCTGATTTCATGAACTGACAAAAATGCGATCACCAAATCGGTGGACTTCGATTTTAAAGGTAGATTTTGAGAACTGACTTGAATCGCATCTGGATGGATTGGATAAACCTTTCGAGCCCTTTTAATCGAAACTTCCGTATGCTTAGACGCATCATAAAAATCAACCGGAACAAGGGTAGACTCAGAATAGGTTTTTGCGATCCATTTACTGGTTTCATCAAATCCCGCAGAGACATTTACAATAAAATTAGGTTTCTGAGAAAAATCTAACCAACCAAATCGATAAAGATTAGAAGAATCATAGATGTAAAAAGAAGCTATCAAGGAAAAGCCTGTAGGAATACAGATGCATATGCAAAAAATGGAGCAACAAAACTTTTGTGCCCCTTCCAAGGAGAAGCTCACAAAAAAAAAGAAGGCAAACCCAATCAAAGATACTAAGTAAAAATGCCAATTAAAGCGGATGATATTTAATACCCCCTGAAAGGGACTTCTCATTGATTCCATTTTTCTATTCTTCCTTTTTTCCAATGATAGGGGATATTTCTAACAACAAAAGCGTTCGCAAAATTAATTTCATGAAACTTAAATGTGTCTAAAAAAGGAATTTTATACGATTCTATTTTGAGAGGTTTAGGCTTCCAAGACTCTCGAATCCCCTCAACAATTAAAACTTCGTTTTTGATTTCATTACAAGTAAAAGTGAAAGGTAAGGGCCCTGAAAATAATCGAGCCTCTTTCCAACTAGAAAAAGGGGAACTTTTAGGTAAAGATGGAGCACTCTCAACCCAATTTACTTGAATGTTCAATCCTGAGGAAGAACTAATTTCCGACATAGAATTTTCAAGACGCTTATAAATATGAATCAAAGAATAATTATAGTGGGTAAAAATACCGCCTAATATTTTCATTTTTAGTGAATCCGTTTCCGATTTAAGAATATATAAACCCCTCAAATTCCTACCCTCCCTGTTTCTATATCGAACAAAAATTCGATAACCAATCAAAAAGAAATGATTTCCTAATATTTTTGGAAATCCTTTGGGGCGCAACTCAGAGGTTTCGACCAGAGCAACTGCAATGAAAGCCCACTTATCTCTAAATAGATCTAATTTCAAATGTCTTGGAATCAACCCTTGAAGTTCCTCTTTGGCAACTGCAAAAGTTAAAACAATAGAATTTTCAAAAAAAGCTTCCACAGAAAACGGATGACATTTTAAAAAAGAAAACATAATCTGATTTGTTAGAGTTTCTTCAAAAGAAATTCATTGCAAAAAACCATTGCTGAAAACAAGGATGCGAAAAGTAAATTTAAACTTCCCCAATAGAGTAGTTCAGAGGCCCATGTTAATTCCAAAATATTCATAAGTAAAACAATCCCTATTTGAGACAATGCACAAATCTTTGATTTTATTCCTGAAAGAACCCAAACGGCCATTAATACTTCAGAAACACCAATTGCTTTAGTTAAAATGAAAGAATATGAATCTCCCAAAATTGTGGCGACAATTTCTTGATGTCTTGGAACTAAATTAAAAATTTTGCATACAATTCCGTTTACCAACCAGACTGCTGATATGATGAGGGTCAAAACTTTATTCAAATTTTGCAAATTCATAAATTCTCATATTTTGAAAATTAAAGTTTTGTTTTCAATGCACTAGAAAAACTAAATGTCCTTTTAGAAACATTCTAGAACGATTCCAGAATCGTTAGAGAAAATTTATTTCTTTAAAATCTTTGTAGGGTTTTTACTAAACAATTCCTTGAATTAAGGAAGAAACTTTTTGACCAATATTCTCAACAATCGATTTTTTAGAAGTGCCATTGGCTATGCAATTGACGAGTGCACTTCCAACGACCACTCCATCTGCAACAGAGGCCACCTTACGAACATGATCCTCTGTAGAAATTCCAAATCCAACAACAACAGGCAGCGATGTGAACTTTTTAATCATTTGAACTTGTGATTCAATCCGGTCAGACAATTGGGCTCTCTCTCCAGTCACTCCCTCCCGGGATACATAATATATGAATCCACTGGATACTTTACAAATCTTCTCTACTCTGCTCTCTGGAGTCGTAGGCGCTATAATAAAGATATTTTCCATATTATGTTTCTTACACAATGTTAGAAACATTTCTCCCTCTTCGGGAGGCATGTCCAAAGTTAAAAGGGCATCAATTCCTGACTCTTTAGACGCTTGAATGTAAGATTCTTCTCCTTGAGAATAAATGAGGTTGTAGTACGTGTAAAAAACTAGAGGGGTGTCCGGGAATCGTTTTCTTATACGGGACGCTAGTTCTAAAACTTGAGAGCCTGTGACACCAGACTCCAAAGCTCTTTGAGCAGCTAATTGGTTCGTCAAACCATCTGCCAAGGGATCGGAGAAAGGCACTCCCAACTCAAGGATATCGACTCCCTGTTCAATCAACTCAGCACAAACCGCTTCTGAGGTTTCAATATTTGGATCTCCAGCACAAACGTATCCAATAAATGCCGCCCGATCCCCTAAACGTTCAAAGCAATCTCTAATCCTGTTCATAGTTAGATGTTCGGTAAAAGAATAAATGTTAAAATACATATTATCGTGGGCACAAGGGCTCCAAACAATAATCCACCTGGTGAAATTCCTTCTTTAAAATGTTTGTTTAAAATCGATTGGCCTGCTGGATTAGGAGCATTCGCGATAACGGTCAAACCCCCTCCAGCAACTGCTCCTGCCACCACAGCATGCTGTGCTTTCACCGCAAAATCTAATTTTTCGGGAATTGCTTGAATTGCAGGATTAGCCGCATTGAAGTCAGGAACCAAGGAAGCGAGTAATGTAATTGCAGCATTGTCATTGAAAGCAGTCAAAACAGCGGATCCTAGGAGCAAGGGAACTTCTCCCATTTCCTCCATCAAAGCAGTTAGGACCGGAGAAATCCACCAGCCTTGCAATTCACCATGGACTTTTAGACCAGATAAGAAAAACCCAACCAAAATAGGGGTTTTCATTTGTAGCAGATTTTGGTGATGCAAAGTCAGCGCAGTGAATGCGATGAAAAACAAAAAACCTCCTAAAAATAAGGGTGGATAATGGAGCGTAACAACGGTCCAAGCAAGAACTGCCAAATGAACAACTGTTATATATGCAGGGATTGAATCTTGACGATCCATCCAAGTTGCAGGCATAGAATTACCACCCCCTGCTTTGTCTGCTTTCTCTCCGAGCGTTATGAACTCTTTTTTGAAATACAATGCATACAAAATATTGATAACCACGACTGCGCAAGAGGCCTTCCAACCAAAATTCTGTAAGAGATACATAAGATCCCATTCCCAAGGTCCCGCAACCATTAAAACCGGAGGTGCAGCAAAATGGGTCAAAGTTCCACCAACAGACACATTGACAAACAAAGCTCCTAAAGAGCCGTATTTTAAGATGTTGCTTGGATTCAATTGATAGAATTGACGACTTAAAAGCAATGCCCCAATAGTCATTGCTGCAGGTTCTGTAATAAATGATCCTAAAAGAGGAGCAATGGTTAGAATGGAAAACCACCAAGCCAAGGGGGTTCCACCTCCCATGTTTGCAAAAACCCTGAGTAAATCTTCAGCAAACCTTAAGACTGGGCGAGTTGAGGCAACAGCCATGATTACCACAACGAATACCGGCTCCGTGAAATTTAAATCATGCCCTATGTAATTCGTAACAGAATGCCAGCCCTCTCCAAAGCTACCGGTCATGTATCCAAAGTACCCAATCATTCCTAACATGAGAGGAATTACCCAGATGCCAAAGATAGCTTCTACTTCCCCTAAATAATCAAATACCGCTGCCTTAATGCAAACATCATCCACAGCATGGTCAATCCCTACCTCATCTCTATCTTTGTCAGAAACATTGATCTCTACCTTATGGGCATTGTCCATGGCAATCGATTTCCAATCGCTTTCTTCTGCAACCTTGTGTTGACGGCTTTCGCTTAAAGACTTTAACTCCCGCATCAAGGCGGGTGAGTTTTCAGCTAAACCATTAAAATCATCTTTTGTAATTTTCCAAGCGCTCACAGGAGAAGTAACTCTAATAGTGGCGTTTCTAGGTTCGCCAGACAGAAGTGCCATTTCACCAAAAGAACTGCCTTGGCTTAAACTAACCTTGGATTCACCATCGATTAAAACATCCACTTCTCCAGATTCTAACAAATACAAAGAGTCTCCCTCATCTCCCTGCTTGAATACTTCTGTGTCCAAAGAAAAAGAGACTTTTTTAATATGTCGGACTAGGGTGTGAATCTCCTCTGGAGGCAATGCTCTTATAACACCAATCGAAGATAGACTCTCAATCATCTCGCGAAGTTTGGCTCTTTTTCGAGCTAGAACCATACGTTCTATTTTGTCACGAGCCGTTCGACCTTCTTTTTGAATTTTTAACTCATGGACATGCTCATAATGATGAGCCATTTGACGAAATTTTCCCGCCATAAAAGTATGCACTACAGCTAATAAGAAAATAATGGAGGCCACCAAATTAAAAGGCTCTTTTTTTACCCGCGAGATCAGCTTTCCCAAAACTCCATCTATATGAGAGTCCTCGTAAGAATCCAGAGTTCTTGGGAAATGAATTTCATCTAAGCCGTCACTCCCAGCGGAAGTTTTAGCTCCTGCGGCATAAGAAAAATTTGCACACAAGCAAATGAAGAAAAAAAGGAAACATTTGTTAATATTCATAAGAAACTTAAATTGAAATCCATGTAGAGTAACCAATTATAGAAAAATAGAGAGTTAAAAGGATAGCCCCTTCAATCCGATCTACTATTTTATGACGGATAAAGAAAATGCAGAGAACAATGGTCAAAAGAAGCATAGACGGGTATTCTAATTTGAATAAACTCACATCCACCTCAATGGATTTCATAAGAGAGATCCCACCCCCTACAACAAGTATATTGAACAAGTTAGATCCAACGATATTACCAGCCAAAAGATCCGCTTCCTTTTTCAAAACGGATGCTATGGAGGCAGCCAACTCTGGAAGACTAGTTCCTATAGCAACCATAGTAAAACCGATAAGCGTTTCACTGATATTAAATTTGCGAGCTAGATTAACAGAGGAATTTACAAGACCTTCGGACCCTACAATAAGAAGTGCCGTTCCTAATAATGTGAAGAAAATTGAAGCTCCAACCGTCAGACCCTTTCCCTCTTTTAAGGACTCCTCGACTTCTTCCATAGGTTGACCGCTCCTAGCATTTTTAATGACAAAATAAAGATAAACAATCATATATAATACTAAGAAAAATCCATCTTTTTGACTTAATTTTCCATCCGAGCTGAACCAATAAAACATAATACTAACGAGCACAAGCAGAGGCCCCTCCCAGATAAACAGCCTCTTTTTAATGACAATTGGATACACAACTGCACTGAAGCCCATTATAAGTCCAATATTTGCAATATTACTCCCAACGATATTTCCAATTGCTAAGCCAGAGCTTCCTTTAGAAACACTGGTAAAAGATGTAAAAAACTCAGGCATAGAGGTTGCCATGGAAACAACCGTTAAGCCAATAATAATTGGATTCAGTTTAAGACTGTCTGCAAGACCAATGGCTCCCTTCGTTAATTGGTCTCCCCCATAACTCAACAAAACGAAACCCAGCAAAACCCCTCCGATTAGGCCAAAAGTTCCAAGTGTTTCAAATGGAATCCAATCTAGCACGAATACGCCTCTTTTTTGTTAAAAGAAAGAGACACGACTCTTTTACAATTTAAATTATCCCGACAACCCATAAAAGCTATGATTCTGACTTAATTTGATATTTTGCGTCAATAACAGAAATCTAAAACTTAATACTTATTCTTTTTTCATTGCTCAGACAATCTTCTCTGGTAATTTTATTCGTTGCAACCCATACAAGAGGAATCAAGAATTAAAGATGTTAAAGACCTTAAAATTATATGACACAATGGATAAGTCGCTCCGGGAAATCTCTGCGATCGATAAAAAATCAGTCCGTTTCTATTGTTGCGGTCCCACAGTTTATGGTCCAGCTCACATTGGTAACTTTAGGACATTTGTCCTTCAAGACATTTTTAGACGAACTGTAGAACTTTCTGGTCAAAAGACAAAGCATGTTCGTAACATTACAGATGTAGACGATAAAACCATCCGTGAGTCTCAAGCAAGTGGACAAAGTCTTACTGATTTTACCAAAAAATGGGCTCATCAGTTTCATATTGACTGCCAAAAACTAAACCTGTTAATCCCTGATATTGAACCTCTGGCTACAGAGCATATCCCAGAGCAAATTAATATGATTCAAACACTGATTGATAAAGGTCTGGCCTACCAGTCAAAGGATGGCTCCGTATATTTTGATGTATCTGAATTTAAAGATTACGGAAGGCTTTCCAAAATTAACAGTCGCGAATTAAAAGAAGGGGCCTCCAAAGGATTGAACGATTCAGATGAGTATGGAAAAGATTCACTCTCCGATTTTGCTCTTTGGAAATCTATTAAGGCTGAGGATGGGGACAACTTCTGGGAAAGTCCTTGGGGCCAAGGTCGCCCTGGTTGGCACATAGAATGTAGTGCGATGATCAAGAAGCATTTGGGAGACGATTTTGACCTCCACTCTGGTGGAGTGGATCTTATTTTTCCACACCACGAGAATGAGATTGCCCAAAGTTGTGGATCGTCCGGAAAACCTTTTGCAAATCATTGGTTCCACATTACTCACCTCATGGTAGATGGAGGTAAAATGAGTAAAAGTTTAGGCAATCTTTATACGATTTCAGATTTAGAGGGAAGGGGTTATCATCCAATGATTGTTAAATATTCTCTAATCATGGGCCATTACAAACAAACTTTGAATTTCACATTCGATTCTCTAAATGCTGCAAAAATTGGATTGGATAGACTTGCTAAACTGAAAAGTGAATTGATTGGCTTGGCAGGATCCATGCCCGCTTGTGATCGATACAAAGACTTTGTAAAAGAAGGTCCAGTAAATTTAGGTTTTTTCAATAAAGCGTGGTGTTCCCTTTTAGAAGATTTAAATACGGCAAAAGCACTGGGAGCTCTATTTAGTGCTGTAAAAGAACTAGAGTCCGGCATTAGAGGCAAAACTTTAGGATCTAAAGAAGCAGGAAAACATTTAAAGGGGCTCCTTTTTATTAGCGAAGCACTAGGAATAAAAATTCCAACCATTGAAGAACAACACGTTCAAATTCCAAACAAAATCAAAGAACTAGCCAAACAGCGATGGCAGGCAAAAATGAATAAAAACTGGAAAGAAGCAGATCGTTTAAGAAAAGAATTAGAAAGTTCAGGCTGGCAAATCAAAGACTTAAAAGATAATTTTGAAATACTACCACTGTAAGGATTTTTATGAAGGAAATGACAAACATTGACGAAATTCGTCATTCAACTGCACATGTTCTGGCGACTGCTGTTCTCAGGATTTTCCCAGAGGCCCAATTGGATATTGGCCCACCCACCGATTCTGGATTTTACTATGATTTTGATTTGGATCACAAGTTTTCTACCGAAGATTTAGAAAAAATTGAGGGTGTTATGAAGCAGATTATTAAAGAAAATCAAGCTTTCAAAAGAATAGAAGTCACCCGAGAAGAGGCGAAGGAGTATTTCACAAATATCAATCAACCGTACAAGTTAAGTCGCTTGAATGACATTCCCGAGGATCAACCGGTTACTTATTATCAAAACGGAGAGTTTATTGATTTATGTGCTGGAAGCCACGTTCGTTATACAAAAAAAATCAAAGCTTTTAAACTTCTAAGCATTGCAGGAGCCTACCATAGAGGAGATGAGAAGAACAAACAGCTTCAACGGATTTATGGAACCGCCTTCACCTCTAAAGTAGAATTAGATGAATACCTGGAAAGAATTGAAGAATCTAAGAAAAGAGATCACCGTAAAATAGGGAAGGATCTTAGGTTGTTTCACATTGATGATCAGGTCGGTCAAGGTCTTGTCCTATGGACACCCAAAGGATCTATTATTCGTCAAGAATTACAACATTTTATAGGAAAACATTTAACGGCGCAGGGATATGAACAAGTCTTTACACCTCACATAGGAAAACTTGGGCTGTATAGAACTTCAGGACATTTTCCTTATTATCAAGATTCGCAATACTCTCCAATTTTAGAAGGAGATCAACTCAATGATTTAGCGGATCAGGGGTGTTCTTGCTCCGACCTATCGAAGAAACTGAATGACGGAGATTTGGATGGTTATCTCCTGAGACCTATGAATTGTCCCATGCATATCAGTATTTTCAAATCCAAACCGCACTCCTACCGCGACTTGCCCGTTAGACTTGCTGAATTTGGAACTGTTTATCGTTGGGAAAAATCTGGAGAACTGAATGGGATGACTCGGGTTCGAGGCTTCACTCAAGATGATGCGCATTTGTTTTGTACCGAGGAACAACTAGCGGAGGAAATCACAGGTTGTTTGGACTTGGTAAAAAACGTTTTTTCCACTCTGGGTATGGATGATTACAGGGTTAGAATAGGACTCAGGGACCCAGATTCTACTAAATATACTGGAGAGTCCGAACTTTGGAACAAGGCTGAGAATGCATTGCGCGAAGCAGTAAAAACTTTAGATGTAGAATATAAAGAAGAACCTGGTGAAGCGGCATTCTATGGTCCTAAGATCGATTTTGTTGTTCGGGATGTAATTGGCAGAGAATGGCAATTAGGAACCGTTCAAGTAGATTATAACTTGCCAATCCGATTTGATCTCTCTTACACAGGATCTGACAATAAACCTCATCGACCTGTAATGATTCACAGAGCTCCCTTCGGATCTATGGAACGATTTGTTGGTCTTCTAATAGAGCATTTTTCTGGGAACTTTCCTACTTGGTTAGCTCCGGAGCAAGTCAGAGTTTTACCGATGAATCCATCATTGAATGAATATGCCAATCAAGTTCTTAAAAAACTAAGAGCTCATGGAATCCGCGCAAAGATTGACACATCAGGTGACAAATTAGGTGCTATGATCAGAAATGCTGAACTTGAAAAAACCCCTCATATGCTTGTAATTGGAAAAAAAGAAGCTGAAGGAAAACTGGTATCTGCGAGATCCAGACTTTCCAATGAATTTCAAGGTTCCATGGATGTAGATCGGGCGATTGAAATTTTGAACCTAGAGATCCAGTCCCGTTCTCTACCGAATAAACAATAATTTATCTATTTAGTTGGAATAAAATGATATCTTTAGTATATTTATTCAAACTTCTACGTATATCTGCTTGAAATCGAACCCTACATTTTCGCTATTACTTATATCTCAGGCATTCCTGCTTTGTTTTACTTTATTGGCTGAACCTTTCAGGGATCCTGATATTGTAACTCTTCCTATTGAAGATCTGCAAATACTTGCAGAAAACGGCCATCCCTATTATCAAGGAGTGCTCAGTATTCTTTACCGAACTGGAGATTTGGGACAACCTCTTTCCCTCTCCGAAGCTGAAAAGTGGGCATTGAAATCCTCAAAAGGAGGAAGTGCAATTGGAACCATTTCGCTCGGTTCCTTAGAGATGGCAAAAGACAATATCCTTAGAGCCAATGAATACTACCAAGAAGCACTCCAAACAAGAGAGTTGTTTTTGCTTGCAGACGACTTAGACCCGATCGCCTGTTATTGTTTGGCGGACTTGTATATGAATTCTGAACCGATCGATCCCTCTTTGGCTATTAGTTACTATCAAAAAGCCGCTGATTTAGGCTACACGAATGCACAAGCAAAACTCGGTTCTTTGTATTTGGATGGCAATCGAGTTCCAAGGGATACCATGGCTGGCATTGGCTTATTAGAGGAAGCTGCCACTAAGGGTTCGGCGATTGCCGCGCTTAAACTAGGAACCGCCTATGCGGATGGTAATGGAGTAATTAGAAACAATAAAATTGCAACTAAATGGCTTCAACAAGCGATGGATCAAGAGATTGTTATCAATCCCAACTTTTCTGCCAAGATCGATTCTTACAAAAATAAAAATAAGAATGTAGTTTTGGAACAAAATGGGAGTGTCATTCCTGATTCTCTAGTGACCCAAAACTTAAAACCCACTGAAACTAAAAAAGTAAATTTGATTTCCAAGCAAAACACAAATTCAACTCTTCAATCGGAGGAAACTAAAGATTTGTCTTACATTGACCAATTGTTGGATCTTGACCCAGAAAATTTGGAAATCATGCCTCTCCCTGAATCTGTTAATACTCAATATTCAAGTATTGCCGAAAATTCAAACAAGTCTGTTCTTTACTCTTTGAAAAAGTCAGATCCACCTTTAATTCAAAAAGACGAAATCTCCCAAACCTCTCGTCCTGAAAATCCTGCGAACTCCGCATTGAGTCCCGTTGCAAATTCGGCCGTCTCTACCTCGCCTTCCCAATACTCTTCAAATAGAACGATCCAGAAAGCCCCATCAATCCCTACGACCCCCCCCCCTACTTTGTCTGACAATATTGATAATATTGGTAATCTTCAAACTACCACAAACGTTGAAGACAAGCCATTAATTGAGGTCACTCAAATAAAGTTAAATTCATCCGATTCAAAATCAGTTTCCAATTCAAAATACACAAGAGCTCCACTCAATATCGAAGACATCACCCAATTGGAAAAACTACGCTTTCCAAAATCCCTGAAACAAGATTCTAGACTAGCAGAAAAACAACCCATTTCCGCAAAACAAAACCTTGATAATAAGAAAGAAGAATTAGTCTCCGATGCATCTATAACTGTAATTACAAATCCTGAGGTTACAAAAATGAATCGCCTCTTATCCCTTTCAAAAGAGATCGAAAAAAGTTCAAATTTATCTTTAAATAAAACTGATCTTAATTCTGATTCATACCCTAATTCTGATCTGAAATCTTCAAAAGCCCAAGTTGAAAAATTACCTCCTTTAATAAAAGATACAATGCAGACTGTATTAATAGAGGAACAAATTGCGAAAATTGAAAAACCTCCAGTTGTTGAAATCAATTCTAAAAGTTATAAGTTTATTCGTGAAAAAATGGATCTTCCTGGCCTGAAAAACAAGGCGGCCAAAGGCAACATTCAAGCTCTCTTAAAACTTGGCGATTTTTATACTTATGTAGATAAAAATCCGGCACTAGCTAAAAACTGGTATATTAAAGCAAGTTACAAGGGCAATTCCATTGCACAGAGGAAAGTGGGTAGGATGTATTTTAGAGGTTCTGGATTGCCTCAAGACTACGGTCTTGCTTATCGGTACTTTTTAGCGGCAGCTAAGAACGGAGACGTCATCTCTCAAAGATACATTGCAATCATGTACTACAAAGGAATTGGCTTATCCAAAGATGAAAGGCAGGCAATTCGCTGGTTCAGTGTTGCATCCAAAAATGGAGATTTAGCATCCAAAAAATTTCTTTCTCCTAATGGATAAGACAAAAAAGCCCCTTAGAAAGTTGGAAATGGGAATTCAACCACTGGATCAGCTGATTCATATTGAAAAGTTAGCTCCATCCAAGATTATTGAAGCATCCCCCGTCCAAATTACATTTAAGAATATAAAAAGCGCTCGAAATGGAAGATTTATTTCTAGAAAAATTAGAGAAAAAATATTGACTGCCCTAAAGCTAGCTACCGGCAACGAATACAAATTAGCAGATTTATTCAATTATTAGACGAAGTGTGACTCTCAATCCTTCTTGTGCTTTGATTATTAGCACATACAACAATCCAAAAGCTCTTGCAAAAATATTGGACTCTCTGGTTGTTGGGACCCAACAACCAGATGAAGTACTTATCGCAGACGATGGATCCAGTGAGCTTACAAAATCAGTAATTGAAAACCACCTATTAAACAAGCAAGTGGGGTTGAAGCATGTTTGGCATGAAGATCGAGGGTTTAGAAAATCTAAAATTCTGAATCAGGGAATCAAGAAATCATCTGCGGATTATATTGTATTTTTAGATGGAGATTGCATTCCGGAAAAAAGATTTATCACAGATCATTTAACTTTTGCTGAAAAAGGTTTTTTCATTCAAGGACGGAGAGCTTTTATTGATCGCTCAAGTGTTCATTCATTTATCGATAATAAGAATTCATTGATGCGATTATTTTTTACAGGCAAAATTCATGGAGGTTTCAAAGCAATTCGATGGCCTATCCCATATATTGCTATTGACAAGGGGCATCGGGGTTTGATTGGGTGCAATCTTTCCATATGGAGAAACGACTTACTTTTGGTCAATGGATTCGATGAAGAATATGAGGGTTGGGGGGGAGAAGACTCTGATTTATGTGTTCGCCTCTATAACAATAGAATTCGAAGAAAAATGATCTATGGCCGTTCTAGAGTGTATCATCTAAATCATGAGGAAGAGGATAAATCTCAAGCTCAAGAACGTTTTAAGAGGCTAGATAAGACCATTAAAGAAAAAAAACGTGTTTGTATTCGTGGCCTGACTAATAAAGGTCCAGAAAACTCATATCATGCAGATAAATAATCTGGATCCAGATCATTTTAAAAAGTTCAAGGCCCTTCTTTTTGATTGCGATGGAACTCTTGTAGATACAATGCCCTCGCATTATGATTCTTGGAAGGCAATCCTGACAAAATATAACATTCCCTTTGATTATGAAAAATTTTATAAACTTGCTGGAGTTCCCACAAAAGAAATTGTCCGCTTATTAGCAGAAGAAAATGGGAAATCCCTAGATGCCTCTCTTATTTCCCATGAAAAAGATACTTTTTTTCACCAAAACATAGAACAAGTGCAACCCATTCATGCTGTCGTGAATTTAGCTCGTAACTATTTAGGTCAAAAGAAAATGGCGGTAGCTTCAGGATCTTCTAAATGGAGTGTTGTTGAATTATTAAAATCAGTTGGTATTTTAGATTGGTTTCCAGTCATTTCAGCTGCTGAGGATGTTAAAAGACCCAAGCCCTACCCAGATGTTTTTTTAAATGCGGCTCATTTGCTCAATGTTCAACCATCTGAATGTTGTGTTTTTGAAGATGCGGAATTAGGGATTCAAGGAGCTGAAGCTGCTGGTATGACAGCTATAAATATCCTCACAACAGATCTTATAAATTTATGAAAAACCTCTCCCAGCCTCTTTATATTTTGATAGTATCGCATTTATTGATTCATTCTTTAGCAAACGCAAAGACCTCTTCCATTGAAATACCCTCTACATTGGAGGAAATTGAGTTTTATCCAATTCCCAAAGATATTGACAAATTGACAAGAGATGGAGTGGATCTATCCGAGACAAATAAACTGGTAGAGATTGAGTCTCTAATTAAAAAAGCGGAAGAGGGAGTCGTCCATTCTCAACATATTTTGGGAATCTTATACCTTACTGGAACAAAGGTTGCTCAAGATACTGAATCTGCCTTGTTCTGGATACAAAAGGCTGCTCAGGGCGATCATCCAGTAGCTACCTATAATTTAGGAATGATCTATTTGAAGAACTCTAAAAATAAAGGTTCTCTAAGACTGGCAGTTCAATGGCTCAAGACCTCCGCAGAATTAAAGAATCCGAATGCGGCTTGGATGCTTTCAAAAATATTTGACAATGACAAAAAGTCCCCATTCAACTCAAAAAAATCCTTCTATTGGTTAGACAAAGCGAAAAAACTAGGGATGCAGAAATTGTCTACCTCGATCTCTAAACTTTATATTTCGAGCGCCAGAAGTTCTGGATTTAAATGGGAACCTGATGGCAGTAAAAAGAATGAGACAAATAAATAAAAAGGGTAAATGACTCATTTAAATAGGATTGTAACTATAAAAATAATTTTATAAATTTTCAATATGCAAGGCAAACCCGACATGTATCGCATTAAAAGCCGCCTTCCTGTGGATGCTCCTTCAGCATTTGCATGGCACAATAGAGACGGTGCCATTGAAAGACTGATGCCCCCATGGGAGGATGCAAAAGTAATTTCGAAAAAAGGGGGTATCCGTGAGGGCGATAAAATTAGCTTAAAAATTTCTTGGGGTATGTTCGATTTTAGATGGGATCTTAAACACCAAGACTATCAAGAGGGAAAGCAATTTTGTGATATTCAAGAAAATGGACCTTTTAAGCATTGGATTCACAGGCATATTTTCCGTGCAATTGAAGGGAGTGAATTCTCTACTCTTAAGGATGCAATTGATTACAGACTCCCCTTAGGGATGATCGGCCGCATTCTTGGCAGAAAATTCATGACCAATAAGCTAAACAATTTATTTGATTATCGCCATCAAATTACAAAAAGAGATTTAAAACTGAGTAAAAAATATCCCTTTGAGAATCCCTTAAACATCCTCATCGCAGGATCTGGAATGATTGGTGAAGCCCTGATCCCCTTTTTGACTACTCAAGGGCACAAGGTATCGGTTTTATCTAGGAAAAAAAGAACTCCAGAAACGATTTTGTGGAACCCGGCTCAGGGAATTCTCAACCCGAAAGAAATTGAGGGTTTCGATGTGATTATTAATTTATGCGGCGAATCCATCAACCAACGTTGGGGTAGATCTGCTAGGAACAAAATAAAGAATAGCAGAATAAAATCTACCGATTTGCTCGCTCAAACAATTGCGCAATTAAAAAAGAAACCTTCCCTTCTAATCAATGCTTCAGGCTCTGGATATTATGGAAACCAAAAAGAAATTGTTCATGAAGACTCGAAAATTGGATCAGGGTTTCTTTCAGAAGTTTGCTCAGAATGGGAAAAAGCAACTTTGCCCGCTGAAAAAGAACAAATAAGAGTTGTCCATTTGAGGATGGGAGCCGTTTTAAGCACTAAAGGAGGGGCCTTAAAAAAATTGCTCTCTATATACAGAAAGGGATTGGGTGGTAAACTCGGACGTGGAAATCAAATCTTTTCATGGGTCTCTATTGAGGATCTTTTAGGAATTATTTATCATTGTATTCATGATGAAAATATCCAAGGCGCCCTCAATGCAGTTTCACCAAACAAGACAACTAACAGTGACCTAAATATTGCATTGTCGGAACATCTTAAAAAAATGGGTTGGTTTCACACACCTGGCTTTATAATTAAAATTTTATATGGCAAGATGGGTAAAGAGTTACTCCTTGAGGGTTCCAATGTGAAGCCTAAAAAATTAATAGATGCGAATTTCGAATTCGAACATCCAAAACTAGAAAAGTTTTTTTCACTAGTGATTCGCTGAATTTCGATCGCCCATTTTTAGTACGAAGAATCTCATAATGTTTCAAGGCCAAAGTCATTTTTCTTTGCTTCAAACAAGATACATTTGATATAAATGAGGCAATGTTATCAAATACTGGCATCCCATTCAAGATTGCAACTTTAATCTTTTTACAAAATACTGAAGGAGATTTTTTACTTTTAAAACGTAAAAAGGCACCCAACAAAGGAAATTGGAGCCCAATAGGTGGAAAGCTGGACACTTCTCTCGGTGAAAGCCCTTTCGAATGCGCCATAAGAGAAACGAAAGAGGAAACGGGTTTCGAAGTTTTGGAACAGGATTTGCACCTCTATGGTTATATTTCTGAAAAAAACTTTGAAGCTTCAGGGCATTGGTTGATGTTTATGTTTCATTGCAAGAAAGCAATTACAAATTTGCCTGATGAAATGTCCGAAGGTCATTTTAATTTTTTCTCTCGCAAAGAAATTGATCATATTAATATTCCGTCCACTGACAAAAAGCTGGTTTGGCCCTTTTATGATAAATATTCTAATTCTTTTGTTGCGATCCGTGCGGATTGCCATCCAGACAAACAATTGGAAATTATTATTGAAGAAACGACCCCAATTTGTTAATATAAGACTCTTTATGAATAATACCAAAGACCTTTGGTAGAAATTAGTAATTACAACACATGAGTGAACCAAAAAAAGAATCCATCCACCTAAACCGACTCGGAAGTCCAGAATTTGGTAAAAATCCAAACCTCCATCTTTCCAAGGAGGATAAAATAAAAATTTACCAAGACATGGTTCGGATTCGTCGTTTTGAGGAGCGTTCTTTACAAGTCTATCAACAGGGTAAAATTGCTGGTTTCTTACACATGTATATTGGCCAAGAGGCTATTGCTCTTGGGACGATTTCTTTGCAAGGCCCTACAGATCACGTTATTACTGCTTACAGGAACCATGGTCATGCACTTGCGGTTGGCATGTCTATGAATGAGTGCATGGCAGAATTACAAGGGAAATACACAGGTTGCTCTAAGGGCAAAGGCGGTTCCATGCATTTCTTTGCACCAGATAAGAATTATTGGGGGGGTCACGGCATAGTAGGCGGTCAAACCCCACTCGGTGCTGGTTTGGCTTTTGCCGTAAAATACAACGGTGACCAAGGATGCTGTATGTGCTATCTAGGGGATGGGGCCGTAAATCAAGGTGCGTTTTTAGAAACACTCAATCTAGTTTCATTGTGGGATGTTCCCGTTATATTTATTATTGAAAACAACCATTATTCAATGGGGACTAGCCAAGCCCGCTCCTCAGCTTTTAAGGATTGTCTAGCTCAAAGAGCAGAAGCTTTTGACATGGCTTGGGACACAGCTAAGGGAAATGATGTTTTAGAGGTTCGAGAGAAAATGTGGACTGCCATGGATCGTGCTTACAACCAATCGAAGCCAACGATGCTTGAGATGTTTACCTATCGTTACAGAGGACATTCTGTTGCGGATGCTGACAATGGAAAAATATACCGAAGCAAAGAGGAAATCGAGGATTATCAAAAAACAAATGATCCCATCAATCTCTATGAGGCAAAGCTTCTCAAAGAAGGAGTTTTGACTCAAGAAAAGGTCAACGACATTCATGCAAATGCTAAAAAAGAAGCCAACGAATCCGCAAAATATGCGGACGAGAGTCCATTCCCTCCAGTAGAGTCCATCAATCAAAATGTTTACTGGGAGCTAGACAACCCTGACATGAGAGCCTCTGAAGGAAAACTGATCTTCGAATAATTGCAACTTTATAGAAATTTATCATGCCTAAAACTACATACAGACAAGCCCTCAATGATGCATTTGCAGAGGAAATGACCCGCGATAAGAATGTTTTATTGATGGGAGAGGAAGTTGCAAAATTCAACGGTGCTTACAAAGTTACAAAAGGTCTCTATGAAAAATTTGGAGAAAAAAGAGTCATTGACACGCCTATCAGTGAAGCCGGATTCCTTGGATTGGGAATCGGTGCTTCTATGCTTGGAGTTCGCCCTGTAATGGAACTCATGTTTTGGAGTTTTAGTTACGTTGCCTTTGATCAAATTTTTAACAATGCAGCCACGGTTCGGTATATGTCTGGAGGTCTTATCAATTGTCCGATCGTAGTTCGGGGACCTTCGAACGGAGGAACTGGCGTTGGTGCTACGCACTCTCATACGCTTGAGAATTTTGCAGCTTACACTCCTGGCCTAAAAGTCGTGTGTCCCTCCAATGCTTATGATGCTAAAGGACTCATGAAAAGTGCCATTCGAGACAATGACCCTGTATTTGTAATGGAAAGCACCCTCTTGTATGGAATTGAAGATGAAGTTCCTGAGGAGGAATATTTAGTGCCTCTTGGGAAAGCCTGTGTTAAGCAAGAAGGAAACGATCTGACGATTGTTGCCCATGGAAGACCGGTTCTTTTATCTTTGGAAGTTTCCAAAATTCTAAAAGAAAAGCATGCTATTGACGTAGAGGTGATTGATCTTCGCTCTATTCGTCCTTTAGATGAAGAAACCATTATAAAGTCTGTAAAGAAAACCAATCGAGTCTTGATTGTAGATGAGAACAAGCCGTTTTGCGGAACAGGAGCCCAGATCTCTCATATGATCCAATCGCAAGCTTTTGATTATCTGGATGCGCCTATCAAACGAGTATCTTCCATGGATTCACCTGCTATTTACTCACCGGCTCTTGAGCTATCTGCTCAATTACCTGATGTCGACCGTATTTTAAATGCGGCTCTTGAAGTATTATAATTTAAAAGAAAGAAAAAATTATGGCTGCAATTATTGATATGCCCAAACTAAGCGATACCATGAAAATTGGAACCGTTGTAAGTTGGAACATAAAAGAGGGGGATAAAGTTTCTGCTGGCGACATGATCTGTGAAATTGAAACAGACAAAGCGACCATGGAATTAGAAAACTTCGAAGACGGGTTTGTATTAAAGATCCTTGTTGACGAAGGCGAACAAGCTCCTGTTGGCAGTCCGATGATAGTGATTGGTGCTGAAGGTGAAGCGATTCCAGACATTCCAGAACCTGCCAAAGAGGAGAGTAAAAAAGAAAACGTCCAAAAAGAAGAGAAGAAATCTTCAAACAAGGCTTTGGAATCTAAATCCTCTACCAAAAAGAAAAAGACAGTCCTACAAAAGCCGAAAACTATTCCGGTGCTTTCAGAGTCTTCAGATTCTAGGATTTCCGCATCTCCACTCGCTAAAAAAATAGCCAAAACGAATGGGATTCCACTTGAAAGAATCAGTGGAACCGGTCCAAATGGAAGAATCACGAAAGAAGATGTTCTTTCTGCTATTGAAAGTGGTATTCCTCTATTACCTGTAAATAGCTCTTCATCCACATCTGCTCCTTCTCAGGCTTTGTCCAAACTGGTTCAAAAGGATGAACCCGTGAGTACCATGCGGGAAGTAATTGCCAGTCGTTTACTAGAATCCAAAACAGAAGTTCCCCATTTTTACCTTGAAATGGAAATCGATGCCGAACCTTTGGCAAAAGCTCGCGCATCCATAAACAAACAATTTTCTAACCTAGATCCTGCTGAGGGCGGATTTAAGCTGACAGTCAATGATTTCATTCTAAAAGCGACCGCAAATGCACTCTCTAGAAACCCAGGTGTCAATGCATCTTGGGGAGGTGATTACATTGAAAAGTTTGGAACTGTAAATCTTGCATTCGGAGTTGCTATTGAGGATGGTTTGGTAACCCCTGTGATAAGGAATGCTGAAACAAAGGATCTCAAAACAATTTCTACAGATGCTAAAGCATTGATCAAAAAGGCCAGAGATAAAAAACTGGGCCCAGATGAAATGTCAGGATCCAGCTTTACGGTTACCAATCTAGGAATGTTTGGCGTGAGCAGCTTCTACGGTATAATCAACATGCCCAATGCGGCCATTCTTTCAGTAGGTGCAACGGTCAAAAAACCGGTTGTAGATGAAAACAACAACATCGTTGTAGGATACCGAATGAATATTGGTTTAAGCTGTGATCACAGAGTTGTAGATGGGGCAGTTGGAGCACAATTTCTGCAAACATTGGCTGAACTACTAGAAAATCCTTCATTGCTTATGATCTAATTTTTTAAAGCAACTACTCTATCAAAAGGCTGAGTTCTCTGACACTCGGCCTTTTTATTAGAGTCGTTGTAATTCATTTAAAATGGGCATAAAAAAATCGGTTAAAAAAATTGAAACCACGGAAGCACTGGCAAAGCATTTGGGTCTATCAAGGTGGACAATTTCTAGAGCTTTAAATGGTCACAAAAACATCCATGCTAAAACAGTTAAGAGAATTAAAGAAGCCTCCATTGAACTAGGATTCCAACCTAATAAACTTGCCAAGACTCTGAGATGAGGAAAATCAGGTCTGATTGGTATTTGTTTTGACGAATTGGACTCTCCAATTCTTTCAACTAAAGTTTCAGCTCTCCAAAAATCTTTAAGGGCTAAAGGATTCCATGGCATCATTGAACTCACTAAAGGAGACAATGAGCTTCGCAAGAATGCAGTGAATCATCTAATTGGTATGCACGTGGAAGCTATTCTTTTTATAGCAAGCAAAATGGAGCCATCGAATCATTGCTATTCAATCATCGAAAATCAATCGATTCCGATATTACTGATTGATCCCCTAGTTTTAGTAGAAAATATTCCAACGATTCTTCTGGATTGTTCGAAATCCCTTGAATTGTCTATCCAATATTTGATCGACAAAGGAGTGAAAACAATTGCTTGTATCGGAATCGATCCCTATGACAACGGATACGGCACCCAAAGATGCTCTCGTTTGAGCTCCATATTAAAAAAATGCAAATTAAATCAAGAAAATATCGATTTTATATACAGTCACAAACCTTACTCCACTCTTCATACTGCTGAATATTGAATGCAATTAGCTAAAGATCTAATAAACAAAAATCCACTACCAGATGGAGTGATCGCATTGAACGATCGTGTGGCTATGGGGGTGATTCAATATTTAAGAAAAAAGCACCTATCGATTCCAAAAGATTTACTGATCATCGGACATGACAACCAAGAATCTTCAAAGTTCTGCTATCCTGAACTCACCTCGATCGATCAAAATCCTGACCGAATGATGGAAGCCGCTTCTGAAATGCTTGTGAAGATTTTAAACCATGAATCCCCATCGAAAACAACTAAGATTGCACCATCATTGATTCCAAGAACGTCCACCCTTTTATTTAATGATTAATGAAGAGTTACGACTTTCCCGGATGCAATTTTTAATATTCTGCACTTCTTGAACAATCAATTCCGATTTTGATTGATGCTTATCCTGATCATAACCCTGATCTCTCAATTCTTTCTCGAGTCGCTGTAAGCGATCCACAAAAGAATCAAATCCAAGATTACACAAAACGTTGGTTAATTTGTGGATGATAAAAATGATTTCTTCACACTCTTGGGAATCAAAGGCTTTTTGAATTTTATCCATATATCCAGAAGACTCACTTTCGAAGCGTGACAATAAAGAACTGTAAAGATCTTTATTGTCCAGCATCCGAGACAAAGCATCTTGGAAATTAAGGCCCTCAATCTCCTCCCAAAAAGCGATCAACTCTTGGGTCTCTGGTTTTTGTTCATGTATGGATTTGTCCTCTTCTTTATCCAATTTGGTATCGACAGGATCGGCATTTTCAAGAAGAAGGATGATAGAATTGATCAATTTATCGGCATCAATAGGTTTTGTAATATAATCACTAAAACCTTCATCCAAACATCTTTTGCGATCTTCACTGAATGCATGAGCGGTCAGAGCTATTACTGGGGTATCTACTTTATGTTCTCCACGGATTTTTTGAATTGCCTCATAGCCAGTCATGATAGGCATCTGCAAATCCATCATAATTAATTCAAAACGATGTCTTTTGACTAAATCCAAACATTCTTGTCCATTGTATGCAGTAATTACTGAGCCGCCAAGATTTTCAATGATATGTTTCGTAATCACTAAATTGGTCTCATTGTCATCCACCACCAAAAACCTACGACCGGATAACTTTTCCTTTTTACTTTTAAGGGATCTTTTTAAGGTGCTGTTAAACTGACTGTCCAAAACCTTTTTAGAGGCAGTTTTGTATCTAATTTTAAATGAAAACTCGCTTCCTCCATTCAAGATACTGTTCACCTCAATTTCACTATTCAATTGATTGATAATTTCTTTGCAAATCGCCAAACCTAATCCAGTTCCTCCAAACCTACGGGATGCTGAGTCATCCAATTGAACAAATGGATCGAACAGAGCTTTTAATTTAGCCTGAGGGATTCCAATACCAGTATCTTTGACTAAATAAGAAATGATTGCGGTGTCTTCATTTTCTTCGCACAGTTTTACAAATAATTGCACTTTACCTACTGAAGTAAACTTGATTGCATTGCCTATTAAGTTGATTAACACTTGGCGAATTTTTGTCTCATCTCCAATTAAATACGATGGCAATTGAGGATCTAATAGAATCTCAAAATCAACACCTTTTTCTTTCGCTTTCACAAAGTGGATACTTTTGATCACATCAAACATTTCAGTGGTTTCAAATGGCACACTCTCAATCTGCATTTTCCCGGCTTCAATCTTGGATAAGTCTAAAATTTCATTGATAATGTGTAACAATGAATTGCCAGTCTTATTCACTTCTTGCAGAAGTTTCTTAGAGGGGCCCGATGACTTCTCAATTGCGATGTGGGACAGACCAATAATGCCATTCAATGGAGTTCGAATCTCGTGAGACATGTTGGCTAAAAACCTAGTTTTTGCATCATTTGCATCTTTGGCAGCCCCTAGAGCCTCATTCAACTTCTCAGTCCGCAACTGAACTCTTTCTTCAAGGTGACTGTTCAATTCCTTTAGAGTAATGTCCTGAGATTCAATTGTCTCCAGCATACCATTGAAAGCTTGAATCGACTTCCCTATTTCATCTTTGCTTTTGTACTTAACTCGCAGAGAATAGTCCTTATGTTTAGAAACCTTTTCCGCAGTCTCAGACAATTGAAGGATCGGCCAGACAAAATAATCTTTAAATGTTCTTAATAATACGAGCATGACAATTAAAATGAAAAGAATAGTAAATATACAAAAAATCGTTAATTCTATTAATTTTCTGCTCTCCTCAATCAAATCATACTGCAAAACAAGATTTCCAATTCTTTCGTCATCTACAACAATTTCCTTGTGAATAGACAACACTCCCTTGTCTATCAATGGTTGATGATTGTCTTGGTTGACCTGAGGAGGAGGAATTTGATTCAATCGGTGGTAATAGGTATAAATCCCACCCTCTTTGTCATAAATGATAATACTTTGAAATTGTGGAATCTCTTTGATGATTGAAATGGTATCTTCTACGCTTGCTTTGTCATTAAAAAGCAATGCTGCTTGAATGTTACCGCTTATAATTTCAGCGATACTATTTGTGTATAGAAGACTGTCTTCTCGAGAGGATTTATAGTTATGAGAAATAATTGCAATTGCCAATACAGCTAAGCCAGTCAGCGTAAATGTGAGTAGTAAATACAACAATTTGCTCCCAACTGACCGATTTCGTATATAAACCTTGAGAAATGACATCACCGTATAATCCCTTTGGCCAATTTCAAGACACGGCTGCTCATCTTTAATTTAGAAGCACGAATCGCTCCAACATTGACATCAAAAGTCATTTTCTTGTCCAACTTATACAATCGAACCATACCTCCATTCTCTGCAAAATCCTCAGCTTCCGAAATAGTGAGGACTTCATACTTAGAGAATTCCTCTAACAATGTTATTTTAATCTCATCTTCGGTTTGTTCTCCAATAAACAGAATTTGGACTTTTTGAAGATCCATACCTTCATAATAATTCACTAAATCAACGGGCAATCCTTGAACTTTTAGCTTTTCAAAACCTGCTTCCATTCGTTTTAAATTTTTTGCTTCATACAAAACAATCGTAAAGCTATTTTGTCCCTTTAATTGATTAGGCCATTCGGTGAAACGAGATAGATTTAAAACCATACCCGCTTTCATTTGAGACTCCTGTTCACTTTCCATGGAATACGAAAAATTCGCGAACAAACACAGGGTATACACACAAGTAAACCATGGTTTGAAAAAACGATTTTTATGAAGTTTCATGATGACAAATAAGCCGGAAACTAAAACCTGTATTCGAGTTGCCCAAGTATCGTTCTACCAACCTCTGATTTACCGCTGGCGAATGATAAATCAGCAAACTCAGGATGCTGCTTGTCTAATAAATTTTTACCCACTAGGGAAATCGTCATTCCTTTATAAGGCTTCCATCGAATCACTGAATCCAACTCAAGGTATGCAGGAATAGAATACTTTTCAGGAAGCAGAGAAGAAGTGGCAGGCACGGTTAGGTCTAAAGAAGAAATGTAGCGAATTCCCCAATCCATAGACCATTTTTGATTGAAATCATAGGCAGATTTTAAAAATAACTGATGCTTCGGATCCTCTCCACCCTTTCCCTCTGGAAAAATATCTACTTCGCCGTTGGTCATTTTCGATTTAATTTCATAATAGCTATATCCTAGAGAAACTTTCCAATTATCTTTAAATTTCCGCAATACGCTTAGCTCTCCACCATAAGCTTCATTTTTTCTCATATTTACAGGTTGGATGGTAGTTTGAGTCTGGGATTGATTGGTGATCTCATAAGTAATCGCTTCATCAACAATTCGATAGAAAATAGAAGTTTCAACCGTCCAATCATCATTTTCTCCAGGAACCAGCCTGTGTCCTAATTCGAAGGTTTGGATATTTTCCTCATTAAAATCTGAGTTATTAGATTGAGAGGACCGAACTGGAAAAGGAATCGAATCCGAATAATCATTATTGATAATATTAGTCGTTAAATGCCGGTTGACAAAATTTGGATTTCGAATGGATTTTGTCGCTGCTGCCCAAAATAAATGTGCATCCTCTAGTTTGTATCGAGCTCGAATGGTTGGTTGATATCCCCAACCCGTGTAATAATGATTTTCAAATTTAGAACCGATTGATACTTTCAAAAGATCGTCCATCAAGGTGATATCATCTTTTAAATAAAAGGTGAAGAGTTCGTTGGTTTCCTCCTCTTTATTGACAAGGATCATACCAGTTTCATCCAAATTTATTCGATTCAACTTGGCACTGCTACCCCAGCCTATTTTATGTCTGTCCGCCAGAGTAAAGTAATGATTGCTTTCAAGGTTGAAAGTTTGATGAATCCCATCCGTAACGGTATATTGTTTGCTCCAATGGTCGTAATAACCAGTCAACGAATAACCCTGATCTTCATCCTCACTGCTGAATCTGGCCAACAAATTGAATCCATTTGTCTCCTCAAAAACTCTTTCAATCGTTCTAAATGGGATTTGATCATCCACTCGATTCTCCCGAAAGGTAGTGTCATAATAGACTTTATAGAGATCTCCTTGGACCGTGAGCGACTTGAAGTCGTCCAGTTCATAATCCATTCGAAATCCCACTTGTCCCATTTTCCAATCGTCATTGTAGTTTCCATTCAGATCTCCACCTAAACTTCCAATATCAAAACCACTGGTGTTTTCATGCTCTGCACCCATGGCGTAAATTCTATAAAATAAATTTTCATTGGCTTGACTCCCGAATCTAAAAGTAGAACCTCGAGAATCGTTCCCATAGTGAATTTTGCTATAGGAACCCATCGTATCCTTCGCCGATTTTGAGGTAATATTCACCACACCATGAACCGCATTAGAACCCCAGATCGTGGATCCAGGTCCTTTAATGACCTCCACATGCTCCAAATCCATCAAAGGGTAATGCTGCGCATTCCAAAAAACTCCAGAAAAAATAGAATTGTATAGAGACCGGCCATCCATGAGGACAACCAAATCATTCGCAAAAAAGCTTGAATTTCCCCGAACAGAAATTGCGGTGTCATGAGCGTTTGAACTGGCGACTTGCATTCCAGGCACATATCGAAACAAATCCGAAAAATATCGAGCACCCGATCGCTCTATATCCTCACTGTTAATCAAAGTAATTGCAGTAGGAACCTCTAACCTCCTCTCGGCATATTTTGAGATAGAGGAAACTTCTTGATTTAAGATATCCTCCATTGACATCATCGCCCATTCTGGAATTTCACTCGCATTACAAAAAATAGAGCAGAGAATTAACAAGAGATGTAGACGAACTACCTTGGGCAATTTGTTATGGGGCATATTAACAATTCTAATTAAAGGGGATGATTTAGAATTACCTGAAAACGCTAAAAGATCAATAAAGAATGTCAAATATTTGATTCAACTCTGTAATAGTAGCTTTGGGAATTAAATTTGCACAACTTGCATCCTTTTGACGCAATCGAAGTGAACGAGAATCACCCGCAAATAAAACTCCCTGAAACCCTACTTTTGTAGCGGGCATGATATCATTTCTCATGTCATTGCCCACATACAATACTTCTTCCGGAGAAACCTTGTAAGAAGCCATTAGATCCTTTTTTGCCTTTTCATATTTAGTACAAGAAGGCTTTCCCTCCAAAAACTCATAAGACCAATAACACAAATCCTTGGAAATTCCCATTTCTTCAGGCCAAAGACCAAAGAAATGTTTGAACATTGCTTGTGTATAAAATTGAGCATTAGAAATAATTCCCACCAAATAACCATCTTCCACTAACTTTAATATTAAGTCTTTAGAACCCGGCATTGGGTAACAAGGATTCGCCAAACATTCATACATGGTAACCATCTCGCAAAGAATCATTGAATCTACCGAGTCAAAGCCTAATCGTTCCAACATCCGCAACCAAATCATTCGAATTTCCACCTCGGGAAACTCAATTCCTTCTGATTTTATATTCTCTTGAAATATTAAAATTTCTTCTTTCAGCAAGGATTCCAAATCCACCGGTAAAGAATTTGCTTCAATTTCAAGCTTGTCAGTGATCACCTTTCTTAACAAATTGCCATTCCCATCTTCAATCGTGCTGATATCCCCCGCTGAAGATATAAAAAGGGTTCCATAAACATCAAAAAGGACTGCTTTTTTAGGTTTCAAGCTTGAAATCTCGGGGATTATCCCTTGAGGAATTTTAGGCTTCAATTCGTTTGGAGGTAAGCGATTAAACTCCGGCAAGCAAAAATTTCTATCTGAACTATAAAATGACATGATTAACCTTCAAAAAATTAGGCTTTCTTAGCAATTATTTTTTCATTGAGAGAGATAGAAAACTAATTCCCTCTGGAATTCATATAGGTGCTTGATGCCTGCATCTTATTTTTATTACGATGCATTCCTAAAATTGATATTCAATTACTAATGGCAAAAAAAAAATATTATATCGGAATTGATTTAGGTACCAGCAACTGTGCTGTTTCCTATATTGATACAGAGGAATCCAAACCAAAGACGGAAGTATTCCGAATCCCTCAACAAGATTCTTCGGATACGATTCATCCATTCGACCTCTTGCCATCCTTTCTTTTTCCAGAAAAATTGGATCCCCATGCAGAAATTGACTGGCAGCCCTCCTATGTTACTGGACACTATGCCAGACTAAAGAGTAATGAGACGCCAGATCAAGTGATCCACTCTGCAAAATCTTGGCTTGCACACCGTGGAATTGACAGACGCAGTAAAGTATTACCTTGGCACTCGAAATCAATTCCTGACTCAAACAAATTATCCCCGATTCAAGCAAGCAGCGCCTATCTGGATTATATTAGGTATGCATGGGATCAAACGATCGCTGTCACAGACTCCTCCGCAAAATTCAATCAGCAAGAAGTTGTTGTTACGGTCCCTGCATCTTTTGACAATGTAGCCCAAAAACTAACTCTTGAAGCCTGCCAGATGGCAAATTTCCCAAGCAATGTAAAATTGCTAGAAGAACCTCAAGCAGCAATTTACAGTTATCTGGAAAACAATGGAGGGACAGACAAAATACGCGAACTACTCCCTGCCTTATCGGAAAAAGCCCAAACCATTTTGATTTGTGACATTGGAGGTGGAACCTCTGATTTTAGTCTTATAGAAGCCCTTCCGCCTGATAAGGAAACAGGAAAAGTAGCATTGAGAAGAATTGCAGTCAGTGATCATATCCTCTTGGGGGGAGACAATATTGATATGACCTTAGCCAAACACCTGGAAAGCAAGTTAGAAGCGCAAGGGCACACGATTTCCCCTCAAGAGTGGAACTCTCTGGTTGCTCAAGCCAGGAAAATTAAAGAACAGGCACTTTTAGACTTTGACAATAATACCTCGGATCAAAACTACCCCATCTCCATCGTATCGGGAGGATCTCAAATTTTTAGCCAAGCAAAATCTGCATCTTTCACCGGAAATGAAGTAATCTCCATTATACACGAAGGATTCTTCCCAAAGTGTACTTCAGATTGCGATCCATCTAAAAAACCAAGTGGGTTGATTGAAATAGGTCTACCCTACGCTCAAGAGTCAGCCATAACAAAACACCTAGCTTACTTTTTAAAGGGTAGAAAAGTCGATGCCATCCTCTTCAACGGAGGCACAGTTTCCTCCGAAAAAATCCAAAAAAATATTACGGAAACAATCGTTTCATGGCAAAATCAGTCCATCCTCCGATTAGAAAACCCCCAACCCTACCTAGCCGTTGCCAGAGGCGCCTCTTATTATTGCTGGCAGTCTGAAAACAATTTGGGTTCTTTGATAGAATCTGGAACAGCCCGATCGGTCTATATTGAAATACAAAAACAAGAGACCAAGACAAGCCGAAGAAAAAAGAAGAAAGGACTCCTCTCAGATGCCCCCTATGTATTGTGTATCCTACCATTCGGAAGTAAAAACGACGAAACAATCATTTTAGAAAAAAATCTATTCCAACTAAGAGTCAACCAACCGGTCCAATTCAAACCTTATTATTCCACTCAAAGAGAGATGGACAAAGCTGGGGAACTCATTCAAATAAACGATTGTGACTTTCAAGAAATGCCCCCTCTTCAAAGCCTAATTCACTTGAAAGGACAAGGTCCTAAAAAGACCCCCGAATTCATACAAATAGCCATAGAAAGCCAACTCAATTCAGTGGGTCTGATGCAAATATTCTGCAAATCAAAAGATCCAGAATTCAAAGCCCAAAGAGATACTTGGGAACTGGAATTCAATTTAAGGGTCCTAGCAACCAACCCTGAAAATGAAAAAAAAGAAATTTTAAGTAATATTTTACCAACTGAATTGATCGAAAAAGCCAACAATATTAGCTCTGGACTTTTTCCATCCTCCAATCGAAAAGCAGATTTAATATTGAAACCAACAGGGCTACTCAGGCAGTGGGAAAAAGCTCTGGGGCAAAAGAAGAAAGACTGGGATATTACAACCTTGAGAGCTTTATGGGATCTGATCGGAGAAGGAATCTCACAGCGCTACCGGTCTTTAGACCATGAGATTTCATGGCTTATTGCAGCCGGATACACTATGCGACCCGGTTATGGTTGTCTTGGAGATGAAGCAAAGATCAACACCCTATGGTTGCTGAAAGAGCTAGGACTCCATTTCCCTGCCGACAAACAGACCCGTGAGCAAGAAATGATCCTATGGCGAAGAGTAGCTGGAGGATTGAGTGCTGAAAATCAGCAAAGCTTGTTCCAAGATTTCATCCCATTCTTAAAAGAACTCAAAAACCAAGGAATTGAAGGGATGCGAATGTTAGCCTCTTTTGAAAGGATACAAGAAAAAGATCGGATTCTTACTCTCAATCTCGCGTTGGAAGGATTCATGACAAAAAACAAGAAATTCCAAGATGCTTATCTTTGGTGCATCGGCAGAGCCCTGAGTCGCATCCCTATGTATACTGGCATGGAAACCGTCCTTCCCTCCAAAGAAGTGATTCGAGTTTATGATGAGCTAGAAAAATTTGAGTGGGACTCTAAATTAGCTCCTATCATTCATGACTTGTTTGCCCAAGCAGCTAGAATTACTGGACAACGCGAAATTGATATCGATCCAGAATTCCGAGCAAAACTGGTGAAAAAAATGCAACAAACTGGAGCAGAAGCTTCCAAAATTCAACCGATACAAGAATACATACCGATCGCTCAAAAGGATCTCTCCGTTCTTTATGGAGAAACGCTCCCCTCTGGATTGATGCTTTGACTCAAAGAATTCATTATAAAACGGAAATAACAAAATTATTTTAGGGTAGTTCAAGTAAAGTTGGTGTGTGAGTGATCCATTGGCGAGAATTTATAGACTCTCATCTTAAAAAACCTTACATCCTATTTTTTCATCTGATCAAATCCGTTTTGTTAGCCTGATTTTTAATCCACAGCAAGAATCGCTTTTTACTTGCTCCTAGAAGATCCAAACTCTATATATAGACTCCTATTGGAAGGGGCTGCTAGCTCAGTTGGTTAGAGCACTTGCTCGACACGCAAGGGGTCGACGGTTCGAATCCGTCGCAGCCCACCATTATAAGTTATTAAAATTAGTAACTTAGGGAATTTTAAAAGTTCTTGCGATTTAATTTAACTTCAAGAAAAACGCCATTTTTAATTAGTTTTTCACTTGAAAACGTGTGAATTTAAGTGAATATTTTCTTCAGTAAATACAACTTAACACTATTCCAGTCTGAAAATTCTTCAGTCCCAAAATGTATCCACTCTCCCTTAAATTCACTAGCACCATTATTCGGGCGATCATCAATTAAATAGTCTCCCGAATTTAGATTCTTATTATGCGTAAGTATCAATCTCTTGTAAGCGACTTCCCCAAGATACTTCTTAACCCATAGAAGCTTATCTGACCATGCGGTTGGATTACCCCAAGGCGCTGTAGACAGTATGTATGTGTCATATGCTTCTGATATTTCATTGTAGGATTCTATCGCATCCTTCATTGGCTCCATCAAAGAAAATATACTAGGAATTTCATCTTCATTACCTTTGTATTTTTCAAGTATATTTGGATCTAGCTTTTTGAAAGCACTTGGAAAGTCCACCAACACATTATCCATATCCACATAAACAATTTTTTTATTCATCCAAGTTTTCATATTGTATTATTCATTCTGTGAAATCTCATAAATTAAATCTAAAAATATTATCCTTAAACCCCAGCTTAGAGGGGATTCCTAAAGCTGAGGATTCTTCAACCCCACTCACTTAGTAATGAAATCTCATTCCAGTCTAACTGGCTTAGAGTATCTTGAATAAGATCGATAATGTTGCAATTTACATCATCAGCATAAAAGCAAAGCAGACAACACTCCTTATCCATTTTGTCATTTGTAGACCATAGATCTGCTACAAGCATTATATCTGGTAAATCAATTTCTAGATGGGGGTCATATACAAAGATCTTTTGAGAATGCTTAAACCTTTTCTCTAAAATTTCTTGCCTTGTTTCCCTCGCGAAGGAAGTCATCTTCTTTTGACTCGAATGAATTATCCCTAAAAACCTAAAAAAATCATAAATATGAACTTCATCGATACCAAATGATTTTTGTCCTATTGAAAACTCCATAAACAAGTTCATATATAATGATCATATGAATCTCGTAAAATACTTGGCTTGCCAGTCATACATCACTTGCCAAACCCAAAGATAGTAGGATTTCCTCTCATGATCTTCTTTAGGAATGGAGTTCTTGAAATTGTCATAGTCGATGCTTTGCACATGACACTTGATTGCATTGGCAACATAGTCTTTATCTAAGAACATTCGGAAGCGATAATCGCTATCTTCCATTTCGATGACCTCGTGTTTATTGCCAAAGGCATTCAAGAGGTCTTGTTTAACTCTGGATCGAACCAGAACTTGTTTTGAATCTTCACGATTTTGAACAATCGAGAAAAATGCATCATTCATAAATATCCACATGGGTATTCCTTTCATTTATTAGTTTATGAATTTGGAGCGATTAATACTTAACTACAATACAAGCATGCAAGAGCTATCGGTCTAAATAATATGATACGCTTCAAATCCGTGCATCAACCTACGACAATAAAACAATAAATTTACTGTCCTAGTAATTAATTATAACACACCTTATGCGATTAGTATACTAAATGGAGTTAATAAAATTAATCTCTAATTATATCAGATCAATAACCTTCTTCTGGCTATCTAGGCTTCCCTTAACATATTTCTGTGTTGATTGTAAGGATTTGTGCCCAGCTAATAATTGAACATCCTTCAGAGACCCTTCAGCTTCGGTTATGCGCTCTGCACATCTGCTAATGAAACTCTTACGTACTGAGTGAGAACTATAGCCTTCCATTTCACACTCTTTAAACCATTTTTGAAACATATTCACAATTACTTGAGGTGATGTTCCCTTTGATTGTAGTCGAGATCTCTCAGTCCGAATGACACGTGCGTAATCAGCATGAAAACTAATTTTATGCCGAACTGTATTATAGAATTTCTCCAGTAAAGTCTTTAAGGAGGGTCACAAGTTGAGTTTATTTAGAAGAAATTGAGAACAGTTCGATAATACGAACGTTTTATGGGGCTATTATGATTACCCCAAATGAATATATTAAACTCGCCTAAAAGAAATAAAAATTTGACAATCCATATCGTGTAGTAAATACTACACGATATGACTCGTAATTTTTCTGATTTTCTTCGAAATGCTAGATTGAACAAAAATGCAGAAAGCAAAGATTTTTCTTTGAGAAAAGTTGCAGCAAGGGCTGAATTAGAACCTTCATATTTAAGTAAAATTGAAAGAGGAACTGAAGCCCCACCAAGTGAGGATAAAATAAAAGCATTAGCAATAGATTTAGAAATAGAACCAGATGTGCTTTTAGCGATGGCAGGTAAAGTTTCTAAAGAACTTCAAGATATCATAATAAAAAGACCGATGCTATTTGGAGAGATGCTACGAGAATTAAAGCAAATGCCAGACAGAGCTATTTTGAAAATTGTAAGAGAAGTAAGAGATGGAGAATGGTAATGAAGAAAGGGAAATATTAATGATAGAATTAAAAGATGATTCATTGATTTTTCGCTTTCCTGAAACGAGGGAAGCCATAGATCAGCTAATAAATGATGAAATTGAGAAAAGGATTTCGATATATACAAGATCGTATACTCAATCGGTTTCCAAATGGGTGAGAATACATAATATTGAGCAAGACCTCGAAAGAATGTTTCTCAATTATTCCAAAAAGGAATTAATTAGCCATTTTCAACAGCTGATTGAATCAGAATCGGATTATATTGTAGGCTCTGATAGTAGTATGGAAATGTCTGTCTCATTTCACAGGACGGTTAGAGTTCCCGATGATGGTAATGAATATTCATTACCTGCGAGTCTCGGACATTTTAATTTAAAGCATGTGGATGACTTTGAGGATAATGTTCCAGTTCCCTGGCTTTCTAGAGGTGGTGTAATGATGCCAATCTATCAATCTGAGGCAATGTGGATGTCATTTTCTGGAATTTGCCCATTCGCACTTAAAGTAGGAACGGGAAAAATAAATGCCGTAAACGGTGAAATTTGGAATAGCGGCTTAAACTCATTTAATCAAGATTATGTAGTTATTCCAGAACAACCATGGTTAGACGGTTATAACATCGGCCATGGAAATGTTCGACAATTTGTTGCATCAACTCTAGGTGCTGGTAATTCAGTTGAAGAGCAGATTTCAGGACGAGGGATTTATGGCGGTATTCAACTAGAGGCTTTTACTTTCAAAGCCAAATCTTATTACGAAAAATTCATTGCACCTCATTTTCCGGATTCAATTTCTGAATTTTTGAATTATATTTACTCAAAATTAAGACCTTATGACATAGAGATGTTGAATTGTAATATGGAATGCTCAGAAAAATGCATGGGTCTTGGTATGGGAGGTCGTATCAATCAAGAGATATATCAGGATCCATACGAAGCTGAAATATGGGAAACAAAACTTAGGAGTCGTTGCTATATTCACTTATGTAACTCTCTGGAGTGGGAGAAATATACAGGAGAGTCGCCCCATCACAAACCAATTGATATTAAGACTTATGAAGATTTAGGGATTCCTTGGTTCGATTATTATAGTGACTCTTTGCACCTTGAGGCTCCTAAAGCATTTGAAAACTTGAACGATAGTAAAAATAAATTTGTAAAGGAATGGTAAAATGGAACAAGTAAGATGTAGATTGGAACAGGTAAAAGGGAAACTGCTTTCTAAAGTTGAGATATCAGCGAAAGAGTCGAATATTGGTGAAGTAAAAAAATGGACTACCCTGGCAGAAGAGTGTGAAAATAAGCTAAAAGAATTAGCTGGTATCGCCAATTACCTGAGATAGATTGAGATGGAAATAAAAAGCCCACTTCCACCGATAAAGCAATTGATCAAAATGGAGGTTATTTGGTCAGTGGAAAGACCAAATATGAGTTCCGAGATTATATGCGAATCATCTTCAGCGAGCACACTCAGCGTCTTCATCTCAAAACTTTTTCGAAGTTTTTGGTGAAATTGTTCTACGAAGGCTTGCAAAGATTAAAACGGGAAGAGATCCGCTTGTTAGTAAAGATCCGAGTCGTGATTTTCTGATTTCTAATTCGCTCGATATCTATAATAACAAACAAATTGAAGGAACTAAATATTATGTCTTAACAAACAACACCACCGATGAAAAAGTGAAATTGATAAATGAAATCATTAAAGAGTTGGGTTTAAGCAGTGATTTTATAAATTTATCGCTTATTGAAAAGTGATGTGAACTGGAAAAATTAGACAGTAATTCGAGATAAAATACTCGTGTCATAAAACGGTCGTTTTGTGAGACTGTATCGATGATCTAAACATTCACCATATCCGTTGAGGAATCCATGATTCCAATTGCTCTTCATTCTGATCTGGGAGCTCTGAAAAGAAATCAAGACTAGTGAGTTGTTCAATTTGGTCAACGGAAGTTAAAAACTGCTCGAAAGATTGATTCGTTGCTGTCTCGGGGAGTAAAAAAGATAAAACTCTCAGTTTTCCTCCATTCTCATCAATAAGGATTTTAAAGAATCCGTCTGGAATTTCGACACCACTAGTAATTTCTTCTTCTGTGCGATCATATATAGGTCCCGTAACGACCCATATCTCATCGAAAGTCACAGAGTATATATTAACAATTCGATCTTCTAACAACCTCCAGATCCCTCGATTCAACTTAGTTGCTTGTGGAACAATATTACTCATGAGAAATGTCTGCTTTTGGGCTTCAGCCCCAAATCTAGTAGCAATCGCATAATTCAGAGCCATGTGTCCTCGATCATATCCAGAATTCGTATAGCTTCCATGGGAGACTTTAGCAATCGTCCTCGTATCCATATTGAACCTAGAAGGACGCTTTAGGCTCACTGGATTATCTACCTTTGGGATTCTTTAACAAACCCAAGCTGGATTCATTTCGACTTCATCGTATCCAACCGTAAAAGCAATGTTCTCCAGTAACTTTAAAGGTTTGTTACTTATTGGAAATCCAGCATAAGCATGACCTTTACGATTTCCAGTGACGGAGACTTCCTCTGATTGAATGCCATCTTGAGAAGGCATAGAGTTAACAACTTGATCGATGTATCCTTGCTTTTCATCCTCTGGCAAGTTGTCCTACCAATAGAACACAAATGCAATAACTAATCCGAAAATAACTCCTGAAATGAACTTTTTTATACTCCTTAGAGCATCTAGAATTTGCGAGGAATTTGCAATTAGGTAGTTGGGTTGCTTGTTTTTTATTCCTCACCAATCACTCTCTACTTCTCACAATTTCTTAGTCTTCTCATCCATGATCTGAGCTGTTACAGCTTCAGTTTGCATATCAGAATGGTTATTTACTAATATATCCCAGAGTTTAATAACATGGGACCCATAACCCATATTCGGATAGAAATGATGGTTCGAGAGCGTATTTTCTCAATAATTGGTAATGCCCACCCTTAGATGCTCGTAAGTGGTCAATATATTGTAAAACAAGAGATTCTGAACCTTTAAATATTTTTGGATTAAATTACCAGAGTAAACCATACTTCGCACGCAGACATCTTATAAATGTTAAAATAAATTAAATCATGAAACTACCTACCAAAATCAATATTCTATAATATTTACGTTATAAACATCTGTGTCATCTTCGTCGCACTTAATCTCGTAACTATCACCTAACGATTCAGCTAAGATTAAATCCTTAGATTTCGAATTCGATTTAGTATCAGAATCTATACTGGCCACTTTTTTGCTATCTTTATTTAACTGGTAGCAATCCATCTTGATCACTTGATCCTAAATATGAAATGAGTTTTTTGACCTCGTTTCTCTTATCTCGAATCCAATCTGTAGACCATATTCTATAAATATTCCATCCATTAGCTTCTAATACCTCTTGCCTAATTCTGTCCCTGTCACGAGCAGTTCTTGAACTATGATATGTTGCACCATCAAATTCAATACCACACAAATAGCGACCAGTAAGATTGGGATCAATTACACCTATATCAATGAAGAATCCATTAACTCCAACTTGAGGTCGACAGTCATACCCAGCATTTTTGATTTCATTCATTACCTCAATTTCATATTCACTATCAGGTGCTCGATCTGAATTATCTGATACTTGAATGAAACCTTCTTTAGAATAGGTAAGATAATCTCGTAGTATACGTGCTCCTGAATGCTTCCCATCCGTTTTAATTTTCTCAATATCAAGACTACTAAAGATTACGACTTGTTCTTTAGCCCTTGTAAATAGAACATTCAGCCTCTTGTATCCGCCGTCTCTTGAGATAGGTCCAAGTTGAGTATTACTTTGAATTCCATTCTTGTCAGGACCGAAAAGTGTGGAAATGAACATAACATCTCTTTCATCTCCTTGAACCATCTCTAAATTCTTAATGAAGAAATCTTCGACATTATCCTCCCATTTACTAATGTATTCTCTGATATGTGGATGGTTTAACATCGCTTTTTCTAAAGTCTCATCGAGCAGATCTTTTTGGGATTCGTTGAAAGTGGCTACCCCGACAGATTTGTCTTTGTTCTTTAACATGAATTGGCTCAATTTATCAATAAGTGCTTCCGCTTCAAAAATGTTAGTTTTGTCAATGTATTGGCCATCATGAACATAGTGGTATTGTACACCTAGATCTTTGGAGTTAAAGCTAGGGCTAGGTATTACATGGAGTCTATTATGATAAAATTCATAATTAGAAAACTGAATAAGACGTTCATGCTTGGATCGATAATGACGATTTAACATTCTATGATTATTGAAAGTATTCATTCCGAGATCTAAGATACTTACTTCTGTTGGCAGATCTTCATCTTCATCGTTATCATCATTTTTTAATTGTTTATCGAAGAAATTTGTTGGGGGCATTTGCTGTTCATCCCCAACAATCACTACTTGTTGAGCATGGTATATTGGCAGAAGAGCTTCCTCTGCTTTAACCTGAGAACTCTCGTCAATAAGCACCATATCAAATAAGTCTGCTTTAGTTTCGAGCATACTAGCAACAGAGAGTGGACTCATCATGAAACACGGACAGAGCTGATTAATTGCACGCCCAGATCTTCTTAGCAGTTCACGAGGTGGAACATGACCTTTCTGTTTTGAAATTTCATTCCTAATTAATGCTAGTTCTGTAAAATCTCTTTTTCGACCCTGATTATTACCTTCAGGAATATTGGACTGACTTAATTTCTGGATAATTTCAGCCTTATTAATATCTAACAGCATACTGTCTAACTCACTGAATTTGACTCGAATGTCCGACATTTCATCCACTCCAATTTCACTAAGAAACGGATATTCATGATAAATACTTTGGATTAAAGAGTTATGTAAAATATAATCAAAGCATAATGATACTTCTGACATCGGAATTTCTTTTGATTTATAAGTATCAATTATTTCTGAGCATGCAGTATTATTGAAATCAAAATACTTTTTTTCAAAAGCGATATAACTACTAAGGCTTTGTTCGTACTTAATACAATTTTCAAAAGTGGATTGATATTCATCACTAAATATGACCTCTTCTAATTCAATAGAAGTTGAAGATAAACTTTTTAATTCATTGTTAAGAGTTGACAGTTTTTCATATTTTCTATGCATGATACCGCTAACCTCATTAATTTGTGCCTGAATACTTAGAATTTTTTTCAAATCTGCTTCCTTATGCAGATTTTCAGTTAATGGCAACTTCCAATAATAATTAGCATATTCTTGCATTAACTTTAAGTCGTGATTAAGACTTAATTCCCCTAAAGATGATGCTTCTTTTTCAATAACTGGAATTATCTCGTAATAACGAATGATAGAATTATCTAATTCCTCTAAACTTTTAAGCGTTAAATTTGAATTAATTCTGACATTTACTAAATCTGTATATCTGTTTAGCACTTCTAGCAGATTGTCTATAGATGTCATAGCGTTCTTGTAATAATCAGAAATATCAGTATCAGATTCCAACTCTCGCGTATGATCAAATAAGACTTTGAATTCTTCTTTTTTAGAATAGTGTATAAAATCTTCAAGATCTTCTTTATTCAATGAGCATAGAATCTGTAAAGCATTCGAGTCCACACCATCTTTAAGCTGAGATTGAAACCAATTGAAACTCCTTTCGAACTCTTTTAACTCACTCAAACTCGAAATATTGAAAGCGTCTTTAATTTTTTGAATATTTATATTTTGCTCAAAGCTAGATTTTTCCTTCAAGAAATTAGCATATAGTTTGAGTTCTTTTATTGCTGACGATTTCTCACTAGTATCCATTTGGCATACTTCACGTGCTACTTTCTTAGCATTTTTAACATCACTACTCAGAAAGCCAAGTAGACCTGCTTCTTCTAGTTTTGTTATTGCTTCTTCAATATCGCTTAGAGAATAACTGTTCTTATGAAACCGAGTCCTAGTACTTAATTGTTTGCCTATATACTTCTTCCAATATTCAAAACTATCATTAAATACCTTTTGGATATCTGGATTTAGTATAGCTTTCTTAGTTTTTAAGGGCCAATCAAGGATGGAGACTTCATTTATTAGTTTAAGGAAATTCTTCAGATTTTGTGCTGTGAGCGCCCCTTCTTCTTTTTTCAATTTGCCGATTAACTTTAAAGCATACGCATACTTAATCTTAGCTTGGCTTAAAGGTTCTAGCTGTTTGGGGTTGTCAACACTTTCTCTGGAGTCTAAGTGATTTGATAATTGCAATAATTCATTCAGTAGAGGTTGAACTATATCGATATTTTCAACCTTGATTATATGCTGTTCTATATTTTTACGACATGCTGAAATTTTATCTATATTTTCATTATATAAACCAAGGGCTTCCCTTTTTTTAGGATCTTTCAGTATTTTTAAATCTTGTTGAGTAAATTCAAATGTAGGTAGTTTGAACAATTTTATATTATTCAAATATATTTTAATATCGTTCCAGCTTTTGAATTCTGTATCTGTGATATTATTGAGTTCATTAAGTGAAACTAAGAATTCTTTTGTGATATTTGCGATATCAGTAATACAAATTTTCAGGTTATTAATATCAACAGGAGTCAAGTTGAAGTTTTTAATCAAATTCCAAGGGTTATTGTAGGGATTGGAATATAATGCTGCGGTTTCTTTATAACTTTTTTCTAAGGCATCTAAGCGTTGACTTAACTCTTGAATGGATACTGGATTTATTGAACTGGAATTGGGGATTATTATTCTACTCGGATTCTCTAAAGTTATTTTATTCTTTTGATCTTCTAAGGTTATATACTTCCAAATAAGATCATGAATAGTTCTTCCAGTATTATGGTATATGTCGTTTAAAGTAGAGCTATATCTATTGAGCTTATCTCTATATTGAGAGTAATTCTCTTTTTGGTTTTTATAATCATCTAAGTGTATTTTAGATAGTTTGAGACGTTCTTCAAGGGCTTGAAGGATTCCCTTCTTAGAACTGCCTCCATCATGTAGTTCCAAGCAAAACTGGCCAATCCCTTTTGCATCGAGTCTTTTTTTGACGACTTCAAGTGCTGCAAGTTTATCTGATATAAATAGAATCCTTTTGCCTCGATAAAGCCCATCAGCAATTATATTAGAAAGGGTTTGACTCTTGCCAGTTCCTGGTGGCCCTTTAATTACAATATTATTACCCTTGATAACATCTATCATTGCAGAGATTTGAGATGAATCAGCTATTTCTACGATTTTTGGAAGAATTTCAGCATATTCATGTTTATCATAATTGTAGTCTTCAGGATAGCCAGGTTGGCTGTTTCCAACAGTCGTTAGCAATTTCGTGATAAGTTCTGATTCTATTAGATCTGAATGCCCACTTTTATTGCGCTTCAACTTGTTTGCAATCGCCATTTTTTTGCTATCAATGATACTGATTGCAATCCTGTTACTGACATGCCATCCACGTTTTGTTTCAATTATTTTGTGAACTCTATTATGGTAATAATCTATTTGTTCAAGAAGATCTAAGTCTTCATTTAAACTTGGTAAAACAATTCCATCTTCATCTAGTCTTGCTATCAGTGCTTCGTTTACATTTATATTCTTGGCGTTAGATTTTAAGAAATATTTATATTTATTGTTCTTACTTTTTCTTTCTATTTCTGCCTCGATAACGAGCAAGGGACTGGTATATTCTTGTTTTTGAGAATCTATCCAGTTTAGACATCCTGACACTAGATAGAGAGTATTGTAGGCTTGTTCCTTTTTTACTGAATTTACTCTAGTTAATAAGCGCTTAATTTTAGTATTCAGTTCGTTCTCTTTAAGAAGTGTTTGATAGGATGAACTTTCTTTATAAATGCCATGATTAGAATCAAATGGTGAGCTTAATTCCAATACTGGATTAATTAAATGCATTTCAGCATAATCTTCTTTTGAAATACCTCTTCTGCTAATAGGCACCGAGTCAGGAACCATTTGAAGTCTTTTTCTGAGTTCATTCTTAGCCAATCGAAGGGCTACTTCTTTCTCTGAATAATGATGCTCCCAACCTTTGATTTTGATTTCTTTTGTAGCATCTTCAATAAATGGACCGTAGTCTACTTTTTTGAAATGTGATTTTAATGGACCATCAGTCTCATCTAGAGGTTCTTGTTCATCATCTGGCAGGGGTAGAATTTCAATTATTTTATTGCCATTGAGTAGTTGTTTTATGAACAAATTACTATCCCTATTTATTAACGGTAGAATAGTTGATGTTTGACCGAAACTCAGGTTAATCAAATTTGATCTTCTTGAACTCTCAACTAATCTTTTGCGGAATTCGCATATACCTTGATCTGCAAGTTTTTGTATTTCAGTAAGATTCATTTTGATTTTTACCTTTTAATAAGGGATATATTTTAAACATTTAAAGAATCGGAAATATTATCGGATGATTTTTTGTTTTTCGAGAATATAGAGAGCCCTCTATATATTTTTATATCTGGGTAGCTGATTGACTCAAGTAACCGCTATAAAGTAACCACTATATGTAGTGTTTCTCGATGAAAAAACGAGAAATCAAACCTTACCCCAAGAACTTTGAAGAATTCTTAGAATGGTTTAGCACCGATGAGCAGTGTCTGAAATATTTATTGAAAATAAAATGGCCCAATGGTTATGTATCCCCTAGATGTTAAGGTAATAATTATTGATGTCAATGAGCGTGCAAAACGGGCCACAAATGAGCGTTTAAACTGGGCCACTTGGGAAAATAAATAACCCAAGGATCGTATGA
>CAJWYM010000027.1 GCA_913049555.1 uncultured Opitutia bacterium | reverse complement strand
TCTGGTCGAGAGAATTTGAAAGTTTAGGAGAAGCTAGGAAATATGAAAATCAGCTAAAGAAACAAAAGGGTGGAGACGGTTTTTACCGGATTACAGGTTTGAGGCGTTCTGGCTCATAATCCCGCATGCGGGATCCTTGGTTCAAATCCAAGCCCTGCTCCCAAGAAGGCCGTAAGTCTAAAACTTACGGCCTTCACCATTTATGAGTATGAATTATTTCGTGTATATATTGAGAAATGAATCGGGACGTTTTTATATTGGAGTGAGTGAAGATGTAGAGGTCCGCTTGAAGCAGCATAATGAGGGAATCAGTAAGTGGACAGCGAAGTATCGTCCATGGGAAATAGTCTGGTCGAGAGAATTTGAAAGTTTAGGAGAAGCTAGGAAATATGAAAATCAGCTCAATAAATAAAGGAAGAGACTCTATTTTTTCGGAGAATAAAAGTTGCAAAAACGGTCTCATGATTTTGATTTCCGTATTTTTATTACAAATACAAACACTTCACAGAACTAAAAATTACAAGGGCAAAGTGCTTATGATCTTTATGATTTTTAAAGTCATTCTATCAAGATCTATATTTTTTAATGAATAAAATAAGATTGAAGTTTTCGGGAATCCCAATATCCATTATCGAATGCGGAGTCCTGTTGCGTCACACAAAGCAATGTCAAGAATTTCACTGGAAGATGGATTGACTGCCTTTCAGTGTTCGGAGTCAAAGGGTATTTTTTTGCCAGTGGCTTCCTATTTTCGTTGGCTTGCAAAGCAACCAGAAAGATTGCCCCACCTTCCAGTGAATGAAAATCAATCTGAAATACCTAGCGTGGACACGTCAAATGTTAAAATTTGTCCTGAATCAGGCCAAATTATGATTCGATACAAGGTTGGAAACGATTTTTCATTTTATCTAGATCGATCCCCTTCAGGAAGTGTTTGGTTTGATTTTGGAGAGTGGGATGCGATTCGATCCAGGCAATTTCATGATGAATTGCATTTGATATTTACGGCTTCATGGCAAAATTCGGTCAGAACACTGGAACAAAGAAAAGCAGAGGCTTTAATTTTGAAGAATCGTCTTGGAGATGAATTAATGGTTCGTTTGACAGATTTAAAAGAATCGCTTTCGGATCATTCATACAGGGATATGGCTCTTGCATATTTGCATAAAAAGTGAATTTCTAAATTTTAAAGGATGTTTTATCTGAATGGATTCAGTTCTATTTTAGGATTTAATAACTCATTTCGCTCCACTATCTTTTATATGAATCTCATTTTCTGTTGGATTATCAAGGTCAAAATCCAACCTTCATTCACAGAAAAGAAAGCGGTTGATTAATCAATTTAGAATCAGTCAGAAATTATTACTAATCATTTCTGTAGAGGGTAACCTTAGATTTTTCTATTCTCTTAAATTAGATTTTAATAAATATGGATTTGCTTATTTGTCGCTATTCGACATTTTAATGGCGATTCGCAACATTGCAATAGAAGGCCTTTTTGCTAAAATGTAGGAGTTAATAAATTATTTTAAATCCTTACTCATTTGTATGACAAATTTAGTACTTAGTTCCATTTTCCTGTTTTTGTTCGTCCCATTCATTTATTCAAAAACATCTGGCAAAGTAAAAAGTCCAAACATTATCTTGATTTATGCGGATGATCTTGGATATGCCGATAGCTCTGTTCAAATGATGGATGCAGATCCTTCAACCAAACATTCTTTTATTAAAACTCCAGGTATGGAGCGACTTGCCAAAATCGGGACTCGCTACACATCTGCTTACTCTCCTTCCCCCACTTGTACAGCATCTAGGTTGAGTATTCAGCATGGGCAATCCACTGCAAAAATCCAATACAGATATGTATTCGATGTATTGTCTGAATTGCAACGTCCAGATGGATACGAAGCAGAATTGACCCTTGCGGAAATGATTAAGGAGTCTGGAAAAAATTATATCACAGCTCACTTTGGAAAAGGTTGCAGTGCAATGGGTCGGTTTGATGAGGCAGGTTTTGACGTTACAGATGAGAATCCGGGGGAAGTTGGTGGTAATGGAAATGGACATGGATCTTATTGGGATCCGATACAGAAAAAGACTCCTTTCCCTCCAGACAACCCTAAGAGAATGTATTCACTGATGAAAGATTCGTCTGAATTTGTTTATGATTATTGTGGCAAACAACCTTTTTTTATGATGGTTTCTCATTATGCCCCCCATATCCCTTTTTACTGTACCAAGAAAGCGTTCGAGAGAAACAAAAAGCGATGGATGGATCAGGGACTTGAATCCTCGGGCATCGACAATAAAAAATCTCTCACACACAAGACGATCACCTATGCATCCATGGTTGAAGAAATGGATATGACTTTGGTAGCCATATTAGATGCACTTGAGACCAAAGGCGGTCTTGAAAATACTTATATTATATTCACCTCTGACAATGGAGGTGGGTTTGCTGAAAGAAAAATGGTGGATGGAAAACAAATGCGTTTCAATGGACCTTTGCAGGAAGGGAAGCGTTCCATTTATGAGGGCGGGATACGAGTCCCCACTTTGATCGCAGGACCCAAAATTGAAGCAGGCTCTGAGTGTGATGTGCCTATTGTTCAATGGGATTTTTTTCCTACTTTTCATGACCTAATCGGGAGTAAGGCTCCCCTTTCAGAAAATGTGGACGGTGGTAGCTTGCGAAGTGTTTTCGAAAATGGAAACCTTGGAAAGGTTGAAAGAAAAGCTCCTGGAATCATTCATCACTACACCTGTCATTATCATCCGCCTATAAGTTCTATTATCCTTGGAGAATATAAACTAATGCGCCATTTAAATTCAGGTGAATTTAAATTGTTTCATTTAAAAACAGATTATCGAGAAGAAAACAACCTTGCTTCTTCAATGCCTGAGAAAGTCCAAGAAATGGATCGAATTTGCAGAGAATATGTCGAAGAAGTCAATGGAGGCACTGTAGAGGAATCCAGGCAAGCCCATCACAAAATTTTGGATAAATTCAGTAAGCAATCGATGGAAGCCTTTGAAAGAAAATTATCTCTACTCAAAGATGAAATTCCCTCTGATTTCCAGGATCAAAAAGTCGAGTTACTGAAACAACTCAACAAAAATCTTTTCAAACACCAAGTCGAGAAGCAAAAATCAATCTTACATCGAGATCTATATTCTTGGAGGGATGGCCCAGATAAAAAAACAGCCGAAAAAATCGCCCGATCTACTTGGACCGAGTACAAGGATTAAAAGAATAGATTCCAAAGATCATTCTTCAATATCCTTACTTATCTATGAAACGAACCTCACAAATAAACAAAATAATGACAATCGCCTTCTTGGCATTGACTTCTATTTCTAATGCAGCGAAGGCACCCAATTTTTTATTGATTTACATGGATGATCTTGGCTGGGCAGAAACAACAGTGCCTATGATCAAGGGGAACGATGATACGCGTAGCGACTTCAATCAGACTCCTAATGTTGAAAGACTTGCGCAAAACGGAATGGTCCTTTCAGCCTGTTATTCACCTTCGTCTCTTTGTGCACCTTCAAGGAATAGTCTCCTTCATGGAATGACACCCAGTCGTTTGCGATATACAGTTCTTTCTGCGATAGAAGCACAAAAACAATATCTTGGACAAATTACAATTCCGCAGGCTTTAAAGAAGGCAAATCCTAATTATCAAACCGCTCATTTTGGGAAGTGGCACAATGAAAGCATCAAACCAAAAGAAGCAGGTTATGACGTGACAGACGGTCCTAATGGAAATGGACCTGGTGATTTTGATGACGATGGAAAAACCCATCTTCCCGAAAAGGATCCTAAAAGAATTTCCTCTCTTACTGAAAAAAGTATTGATTTTATGAAAGATCAAGTGGAGGCAGAAAAACCCTTTTATTTGCAACTTTCTCATTACGCAATGCACATCTGGCATGATTCTCACAAAGAAACTAGAGAAAAGTATATGAAGTTGCCCAAAAGCAAAAAACACATAGCGAAAGACGATCTTCCTGAATCAGAAATTCCTGTAGCTATGTTTAACCATGGATGGATTATAAATTATGCGGCGATGCTGGATGATGTGGATCGTGCGTTGGGAAAACTACTGGATTCTTTAGATGAATTGGGAATTAGTGAGAACACCTATGTTGTATTTACTTCCGACAACGGCGGAGGTTTTAGAGGGAACCGACCCCTTAAAGAAGGCAAAGGCAGTCTTTATGAGGGTGGGATTAGAATGCCTTCGTTAGTAACAGGACCAAACATTGAGAAGGGAAGTTACTGCGATGTACCGGTCGTTCAGTGGGATTTCCTACAAACTTTCTATGACTTAGCTGGAGGAAAGGATCCCTTGCCTAAAGATTTGGACGGAGGAAGCTTAAGGGATGTTTTTGAGAAGGGAAATCTGGGTCGAGTGAAAAGAAATACCAAGGATTTGATTTTCCATTTTCCATGGCATACTGGAAATCCCGAGTCTGTAATTCGCTCAGGCAAATACAAGCTTCATAAAAATTTAGACACTTTAGAAATGAAACTTTTTGACCTTCGCAGTGATATGGGTGAAGCTTCGGATTTGGCTCCTCAAATGCCTGAATTGGTTCGTAAGTTGGATCAAAAGAGATCTAAATACTTGGAGGATGTTCAAGCTGAAACAGTCACTTTGACTCGCCGAAATTATGTCGAACTTTTGGAGGGGGGTTGGATTAAAGATGGGAAAAAACGCTTGGCCAATCTTAAATCGGCATTGAGTGCCGATCCAACAAACAAACAAAAAGCTTTCCAAGTAGATGTATCCCAAAATCATGTAAACTTTCAGGACTCTCAATTGGAAAGATCCAAGCGCTTGATAAAACTGCACGAAGATCGTGGCACAGCTAACATTAATTAAATACTATGAAAATCTATCACACTATAAGCCTTATTTTATTATTGCTTGTCTGCAATTTTTTGTCAGCCAAGGATCCTAATTTCATTATCATTTACGCGGATGATCTTGGATATACCCAAACCAGTGTTCCAATGATGAAAGATCGACCAGAACTTGGGCACGCTCTTCATCAAACTCCAAATCTTGAGAAAATGGCGGAGCGTGGTATGCGTTTTTCAAGTGCTTACTGCCCTTCACCGGTTTGCACTCCTTCAAGAGTTAGTATTCAGTTTGGTAAAACCCCCGCGAGAGTGGGATGTATCTCCATTCATGATGTAGTTATGAATAAGAGAGATGTGGATTTTGAAAAGGAACTTTCATTGGCTGAGATGTTGAAAGAATCAAACAAGGGCTACATCAATGCTTTCTTCGGGAAAGGAGCTACTCCTCTATCATGGTTCAAAGACCACGGCTATGATGAAACAGATTTTATCCATACTCATCCAAATGGCAACGCTCATGGGGATTGGTGGGAGCCCACAAAGAGGACTTTGATTCCTCTTGATGATCCAAAACGTGTTTTCAGTCTTGCTAAATCCTCGGTTAATTTTTTGGAAAAAAGAGCTAAAGACAACAAGCCGTTTTTTCTGACTATTTCCCATTATGCCTTGCATGTTCGAAACATTTCTCTAAAGAGTACTCGAAGAAAATATTTAGATATTATGGCGGATAGAAAGGGGATTGAGGAAGTAATTCCTGATATTTCTAAATTCGATAAAAATGCAAAAGAAATGCCAGCCAAATACCGCAGTATTTGGGAAACTGCAAATTACGCAGCCATGATGGAAAATATGGATACCTCAATTGGAATGGTGCTAGATAAACTCCAAAAGCTAGGATTGGATGAAAATACTTATGTAATGTTTTCTTCTGACAATGGAGGAGGCCAGTCCAACGCTCCATTACAAGGAGGCAAAGCAAAAATGTGGGAGGGCGGTATTCGAATCCCGATGATCGTTACTGGCCCAGGGATTCCTGCCAATTCTCAATGTGACATTCCGGTCGCACAATGGGACTATATGCCAACTATGCACAGTCTATCTGGGAGTGAGTCTCCACTTCCGACAGATTTAGATGGTGTCGATCTAAGTTCTGTTTTTAAGAATGGCAACGAGGGCGAAATTGCTACTCGGGACACAGGATTAGTCTTTCATTTTCCAGCTTTTTACACACATCCAATCACCTCTTACAGAGACGGGGATTATAAACTGATGCGTCATTTAAATTCAGGGGAAACGAAACTATTCAATGTATCTGAGGATATGGGAGAAACTACAGATCTCTCCAATATTATGCCTGAGAGAAAAGTATCTATGATTAAAAAATTGGATGCTTATTTAGAGAAAGTGGGAGCTTGGTCGATGCAAGAGGTCTATGATACTCGCCTAGAGGAGTTGGACAATTGGATACTGGAGAAGGGAAATCAGATTTTGGATATTAAGCAAAATTTAGCGAAGTCTCCTGACGATAAAACAATGAAGGCGCAATTAGACAAGACAGTTGCAGCATTGAAAAACTTTCAATCGAATCGAGCGCAACTTATGAAGAATCAAGCTTCCTCCAAGTGGATGTAAAGTTTAAATAGATGCGAAGCTTGTTCTTTGGTAGCAAAAATTGCTCTAAGAAACAATTGTACCTTTTGTATTTTTTGGCTAAAGAGCTTATAGAATTCATCAAAATAGAGATTCCTTTTTTGATGAATTCTAATTTTGACTTTAAGATTAAAAAATAGTTATTTCATTTATTTGAAAAATCTGGGTAGATTTAAAGTCGTTTCAGATCCAATCGTAGGAGCGTATTTTTGTACTCATTCCCAAAGTATTGTTAAGATTCAATGGGAATGAATTTTATTTAGAGAATTTATAAACATCTGCCTGTAGGAGAGGATAGGCAATTTTTGAAATCTTGGTAATTTCCCGAGTATAGTAAATGACCTCCATTATTTCCTCCCTCTGGACCGAGTTCAATAATCCAATCAGCCAGTCGGATCAAATCAAGGTCATGTTCGATGATCAAAATGGTGTTCCCAGCATCTCGTAGCTTGAATAACAAATCCATTAGTTTTTGAACATCGATCCAGTGCAGTCCGGTCGTTGGTTCGTCTAATAGATATAGGGTGTTTCCTTGTTGTTTTTTACTCAGTTCTAAACTCAGTTTAATGCGTTGAGCCTCACCTCCGGATAAAGTATTGGCAGCTTGACCTAGGCGAATGTAGTTGAGTCCTACGGCTTGAAGTGTATCTAATTTATCACTGATTCCGGGATGACTTCTGAAAAAGGTTCTTGCCTCCTCAACAGTAAGTTTAAGAACATCGCTGATATTTAATCCCTTGTAGGTGACCTCTAAAGTCTCTCGGTTGTACCTATTGCCGTTACAATTCGGGCACTCTACGAATACATCGGATAAAAATTGCATATCCAGCTTAATTTGTCCGTCTCCTTTACAATTTTCACACCGTCCGCCCACTGTATTAAAACTAAAACGACTGCTTTTATATCCACGTACTTTAGCTAAAGGACATTGTGCAAAAAGGGCTCGTAGTTGGTCAAATAATTTAATGTAAGTAGCAGGATTGGATCTTGGACTTTTTCCAATTGGAGATTGGTCTACTTTGATGACTCTTTTAAAGTATTCCAAACCTTTTATTTTTGTGTGAGTTCCTGGGATCTCTTTAGAGCGGTTGATCATGAAGGATGCAGCTTTGCCTAAGATGTCATTGATCAGGGTGCTTTTACCGCTTCCGGATACACCACAGATTGTGGTTAGGAGTCCAACGGGTAAAGATACAGAGACCTCTTTTAAATTATTATGAGTGGCACCCTCTATTTGAATCCATCGACCCTCTGGTAATAAAGTTTTTCCATCTTTATTTACGCTCAATGCTTTGGATAAAAAAGGTCCAGATCGACTTTTTTTATCACTCAAAGCTTCTTTTGGAGATCCTTGAAATAAGATATGTCCTCCTGAAACCCCTGCCATTGGACCAAGTTCTATCATTTGGTCCGCATTCATCATCATCTCTCCATCATGCTCTACTACTAATATGGAGTTTCCTTGGTCGCGGAGATCTTTTAAGGTCTCAATCAGTTTGTAGTTATCAATTGGGTGTAAGCCAATGCTGGGTTCATCCAAGACATAGGTGACTCCGACTAAACCCATTCCCAGTTGGGTCGCTAAGCGAACCCTTTGGGCTTCTCCTCCACTTAAAGATGAAAATGCTCGATTTAGAGTCAGATATCCAAGGCCTACTTCTTTTAAAAAATACAATCTGTTTTTTAGTCCTTGTATCGCATCTCCTACTTCACTAAAGGCTGTGTTTTTATCTAAGTTTTTCTGAACAAATTCATAGGCATCTTGAAGTTGCATAGAGAGAAATTGAGGGAAATTTATACCTTCAATCAAAACAGATCTAGCAAAAGCATTCAATCGTTCTCCATTGCATTCGGGGCAGGTTGTTCCTGTCATGTAAGTAGTGAGACGAGCTCTAAATCCATCGCTAGAACTTTCTTTTCTTGAATTATGAAGGTCTTCGTATACCCCTTTAAAAAACATTTCCTCGGGTTTGGAATTGCCTGGCTTTAATTTAAAATTGTATTTTCGTTTTGGATCTCCTTGTAAGATAAGATCCTGAATTTTTGGTTCCATCTCATTCCAAGGTTGCGTCGGGTCATATGGAACTTGCTCCGAGAGTTGTTTTAAAATTGCATTGCGTTTAATGATCATGGACTTAGAACCAATCCTCCAGGCTTTGATGGCTCCTTTCTTGAGCGATAATTTTGGGTCAGGAATGATTAAGCTTTCAGCAAACTCTAATTTTCTACCCAATCCACCGCAAGTTCGGCAGGCTCCTTCTGGATGATTCCAAGAAAAAGTCTTTGGGGTGATTTCTTCATAAGTTTTGGTTCCGCTAGAGTCTGTTAATTTTTGGCTGAGATGAATGCTTTTGAATGGACTATTCTTGTCTTTTTGAATCCAAGCAATTGCTCGATCTTCCCCTTCTTGAAATGCGATTTCGAGAGAGTCTGCAAGTCGACTTTTTGCCTCTTTTTTAATCACAATTCTGTCGATGACCAGCTCGACTTTTATCCCCTCCTTTCCAACTGGGATCAGATCCGCTTGGTCCAAGTTTTTTATTTCGCCATCAATTCGAACTCTTTGATAGCCTTTTTGCTGTAAACGAGGAAACAATTCTCTTAAGACAGAGGATTTATTAGCTCTTAATGGAGCTAAAAGAATCATTCGGCTTCCTGTTTCTTGCAATACTCGGTCCACACAGTCATCAATAGAACTTTTTTTTATTTCGGATCCATCTTCAGGAGAGTATGCAATTCCTTTAACAGACCAAAGCAATCGGGCAAAGTCTGCCAGTTCAGTAACACTGGCAACTGTACTTCGTGGGTTGTTACCAGAGGAACCTCGCTGTTCAATAGCGATTACAGGAGACAGCCCGTGGATATAATCTACCTCAGGTTTTTTGATTTGGTCTAAATATTGACGCGCTTTCGGGGAAAGTGAGTCTATGTATTTCCTGTAGCCTTCCGCAAAAATTGTGTCAAATACTAGAGAAGACTTCCCGGAACCGCTCACGCCAGTGAAAACGACTAATTTGTCTCGAGGGATCTTGAGGTCAAAGCCTTTTAGATTGTGCTCTTTCGCATTTCGAACAAAAATTTCGTTTTGTTGGCTCATTCGCTTCTTAAGGCATTTGCAGGCTTTAATTTAGAGGCTTTGTAAGCTGGAATCAATCCTGCCAAAGTGGAAATAATAATGGAGAAAAGAATGGTAATAATAAAATCTTCGAGTTGATATTTAGAGGGGATTTCAGTGACTCCATAAAATCGATCTACAGCACTAGAACTATTGGTCACTGCAATAATCATTTTGATAATACCCGCTCTATAGGTTAGCATAAGGTGAGCCATTAAAAGTCCTAAGCTGGTTCCTGTAATACCGATAATCAATCCTTGCAGACAAAAACAGGTTGCTACCTGCCGTGAGGTAGCCCCCAAAGAAATTAAAAGTCCAATTTCTCTGGTTTTTCTGTAAACTGACATCATGAGTGCAATTGCAATCGAAAAGGAAGCCACTAAAATAATAAATAGGATGATGAAGTACATCATTGTTTTTTCTAATCCAAGTATAAAAAGAAGGTCTCGGTGATTTTGCATCCAAGTGTAAGATTGGATAGGATGAGGAAGTAGATGATTCAAACGGTTGCTGATGGTTTGGACTTGATCTGGGTTTTCGAGTTTTACTGTAAAGCCATGGATTCCTTCATCAATTCCATAGAGTTCTTGCATCACTCTAAGTGTGCAAAGCAAAGTGTCGGCGTTGTCTAGTTTTTGAGAGCCCGTTTCATAAATACCGACCACTTTCATTTCTCGCGGTAAAAGAACTTCATCCTTTGTCATTCTTTCCATCATAAGCGGTGTGTAAATATCAACCATGTCTCCAACGTGAATTCCTAGACTGAAGGCTAAATGCTTGCTGATGAGAATGGTTTCATCATAGAGATTTTCTAATGCTTTTTCTGAACCCTTTATTAGATATCTTTCAATTGGCAGAACATTTGCTTCAAGATCTGGCTGAATTCCTCGGATCCCAGGAAAAGCTGGATAATTCTTAAATTGAAGCATAACAACTCCCTGTATGTATGGGCTCGCAGCTTCCACTCCCTCAGTGGATTGTATGGTTTGAAAAGTATCTTCCCAGTCATTTAAGATTTGGGGTGCGCGCACTTTTATCTCTCCATCAGAGGCAATAATTTTGTTGCGAAATTCTTCCCCAAAACCATTCATAACACTTTGGACAATGATTAAAACCGCAACTCCTAGAACAACCCCGAGGATTGACATCAACGAAAAAAATGAAAATTTCCGTCCCGATGGAAAAAGTTGCTTGAGAGCAATGTATACATACCATGGCATCTTACTATCATTAGAAATCTATATTGCCTTAGCAAATGTTTTAAACCCAAAGATCCCCTTTGGAAATTTGGGATCACCCAATAGGTTTGGATGAAATGGTTTAGAGCATTGAATGGAATTGAATTCTCTAATTTATGGAACTTTTAAAAGGAACAAATGCAAATAATTTGGGTAGTGACATTTCAAAGTGTGAAATTTGGAATCTAGACAATCGATTTGTTGAATAGAAGAATTGGAAACTTTAATTTTTTGTATTTATCCTAAATTCTTCAGTTGACTCGCTGATTTATTATCAATCTTGTAAATTGCAATAACATACGAAAATCTTCGATGTAGCCAGAGGCTACTACTTCAGAATTTCGTAAGTCATTTCGAATCATAATATTGATGATATTCTCTACTCTCAACTGAGTTATTTAGGTTTATTTAAGTGAGTTAGCTATTATTCAATCGGAGGGTTTAGAGGTTCTTGTTTGTTGAAATAAAGTTTCTCACCTAAATTTAAGATCCAATCGATCTTTTCTATTCGATCCAATTCAATTCTCCTGATTTTATTTAAACCGTTAATAGCTCCCCATATTGATCCTGCCATGGAACCGATTGTGTCTGTATCTCCACCCAGTTTGAAAATTGGATGTAACATTTGGTCTAATCGGTGGTTTTTAAATTGAATTGCAAAATAGACCGCTGAAATTACAGACTCAGAAGCTTGTATCTGATTCCCAAGATGCAATTTGATTTCATTTTGGGAGGGTTTCACTGAATGGAGTATCCAATTCTTCGCGGTTTCAAGTTTTTTTCTATAAATCGAGTGATTGGAGTTCAAGATTAGTTTTTCAAAGAGATGCTCTGTCGAAAATTCGCACAGCACAGAAGATACTGTTAGAGCAATTATTTTTGCACCTTCAATCGCTAAAGGGTGTGCGTGGGTAATTACGGAACTTTTAAAGATTGCTTGATTCATTTCGTGGGGTCTTTGTGCATAAATAAGACCAATGACAGGTGCCCTCATTGCAGCTCCATTTCCCCAGGAGCCAGATGAAAATTTCACTTTATTTATATTTTTCCAGTGGGATCCTTTCTTTATTTGTTTCAGCAGCCAAGCTGCGCTCGGACCGTAACCCCTCGAATATTGGTAACTTTTAGCAAATTGTTCGGCCAAACAATCAGAATCGATCTCATTTTTTGATAAATATGATTGTGCAATGTCTATAGACATTTGGGTGTCGTCCGTGTATCTAAGTTTCCCTTTTTTTGTTCTTCCAATTATTTTCCAAATAAGTTTTTCAAACAAGCCCCCTTCATAAGCAGCGCCATACGCATCTCCATAGGTGAGACCAGAAATACAACCTAAATAACGATCTAAAGAAATCACGGTTCACCAAGCGTAATAAGGAAACACCTCTCCAGTCTTAAATTTAGATCGATCCTCTGCCGGCAAAACAATAAATCCATCTGTTTGGATGAGTGATGAATAATCTCCTGAATTAGCGGTTGGAATTGGAGTTGCCAAAAATTCAGCTTTTTCGGAAAACTCAGTGGATACAGGTAAAAAATAAGTGAGTGAGGGTTTGAATGAGACTTCTTTTTTAAGCTTGGCAAAAATAGATTTTGGGGAATTCTCTCCAAGCATTTTTCGAATAGCTGGGATGACATAATACAGCGCACAACTGATCGTTGATACCGGATTTCCAGGAAGTCCAAAGATCGGTTTGTGATCTTTTGCAATCCCAAACCAAAAAGGCTTTCCAGGTTTTTGCTTCACCCATTGAAATTTTTTTTCTACTCCGCAATTTTCAAGTGCCTGAGGTATAAAATCCTTTTTTCCTTTTGAAATTCCACCAGATAATAGAACAAGGTCATTGTTTTGTAGAATATTCATCAATCCTTTCTCAATGGAATGGAGATCGTCTGAAAAATGAAAAATAGAAAAGTGATTGTCCCCAAATTTGGAAAGAATATTTTTAAGAGCCAACCCATTGGACTTTCGAATCTGATAGGGTTCTGGAGTCGATTCAACTTCTACAAGTTCATCTCCAGATGTAATGATGGCAATTTTTATTTTTGGGGAAGTATCTAGAACATCATAACCGCAAGATGCAGCTGTGGCCAAAATAGAAGCGTTTGTTTTTTTACCTCCAGTGCACAACAAATCGCCTGTTTTTTTATCACTTCCTTGAATATGAATATTGGAGTAGGGATCCAGCTCTAATGCTTCATTTTTAATTTCAATTTGGTTCTTATTCCTGAGAGTTTGTTCATAGGGAATCACGATATCACAACCGATAGGTAAAGAAGAACCAGTCATTACTTCAATTGCACCCTCTATTGGGTCTAAAGTTTTAGGAGGATTTCCTGCAGCTTGGGATGCAAAGACATTGAAGACTTTTTGAGATAGAAAATTACTGTTGATTGCAAAACCATCAAACATAACTCTATTAAAAGGAGGCAAGTCACGATCCGCCAAAAGATCTTGTCGAAGAACAGAATTGTTGGAATCTAAAAGAAGATTTTTTTTAGATGGAATCGTTGAAATGGATGAGAGGACAATTTGTAAAGCTTGGTGGTTTGTAATCATAAGAAATCATAAGTGGTTAAGTTGTAATAGGGATCGAAAGTAAAATAATTTATATTCCATTTTTAATCTTTTTTTTTATAAAAGCGAGTTGACCCTTTGGCTTATTTGATTTGTTATTAAGATTTGTGGTTTACAAATGAAGCTAAAAAAGAATGACTAACATAACAAAATTAAGCATATTATCATCTTTTGGTCTTGCAAGTACCGCTTTCGCCGGTGGATCTGGTAGCGTAAGTCCCTATGCATATCAACTTTTCGAAATAGGGGGTTTGCCTGTTACTAACTCTATGGTAACCAGTTGGATTGTTTCCATCTCCCTGATTCTTATTGTTAAAGCAGTTGTTAAAACCCCTAAAATGATCCCTGATAAAGGGCAAATCGTTGTTGAGACTTTTGTGGATGGACTCAGGGATATGGTAAAACCTATTGTGGGTGCGAAAATGGTGAATCCAACTTTTTGGCTTCTTTGTGGGTTGTTTACTTTTATTTTAATCAACAACTGGAGCGGTTTATTTCCCGGTGTGGGAGCTTTTGGTTTTTACGATGAAAAAGGGAATCTTGATTATTGGATGCGTCCTGGGAATGCAGATCTAAATATGACTCTTGCGCTTGCAATTGTAGCGATGCTTAGTTGGTTGTTTTACATTTTTAAATTTGCTGGACCCAAAACTGTGTTTTTGGATATTTTTGGAAACAAGGCAGATAAAAAAGAAATTCCCACTGCTATTTATTATTTCCTTTTTGTTATTTTCTTTGCAGTTGGACTCATCGAGGTGATTTCAATCGTATTCCGACCCGTTTCTCTCTCTTTTAGGCTGTTTGGAAACGTATTTGGCGGGGAAAACCTTCTTGTAAGTATGACCAATTTGATTGGTTACATTGTACCAGTTCCATTTTATTTTTTAGAAGTTTTAATTGGAGCGGTTCAAGCAATGGTATTTACACTTTTGGTAGCCGTTTACATAGGACTTATTTGCAACCACGACGACGGCGAGCACTGAAACAAAAACAATTTCTCCAGTGGGACTATACAATAAAAGCGTAGGCACTGAAGATCGAGCTAAATAATATAAAAATAGAAATACAATGATCGAAATACTAGCAGAACTACAAGGTGACTTAGGACAAGGACTTACAAAAGGTCTAGGCTGTTTAGCCGCGGCTTTTGGTGTGGCAATGGTTGGAGCGAAAGCAGTGGAAGCAGTGGGTAGAAACCCAGGAGCTTCAGGAAAAGTTCTCGTTCAGTCAATCATTGGTATGGCATTGGCAGAAGCGGTTGCTTTCTATGCCTTATTCCTCGGATAAGATCCATTACAAATGGAAAACAGGTGGGTGATGTCAAATTCACTCACCTGATAATTTTAAACTAATAATTATGCTAGATACATTACTAATCATTGCCGCTGCTACTACTGATGCAACAAGTTCGGCAGGACCACTCTCTGAATTGGCTGGAAAGTTTCATGTTGAAACAAACATTCTTGTTGCGCAGATTATCAATTTTCTAATTGTTGCGTTTTTGTTATACCGTTTTGCATTCAAGCCTATCATCGCAACTATTGATATGCGTCAGCAAAAAATAGCGGATGGGCTTCAATACGCAGAAGAAGTAAAACTTAAGCTTGCAGATGTCGAAAAAAAACAAGCGGACACCCTAAAGGAAGCTTCTCTTGAGGCTCAAAAAACTGTTGGAGAGGCTCGCTCCCAAGCGAAACAACACCTTGAAAGTCAAAAATCAGAAGCTCAGGCTCAAGCAGAAGATCTTCTCAAGAAAGCAAGAGAGGCAATCGATTTGGAAAGAACCAAGATGATCTCAGAAGCTAAAGAGGAAATTGCGGGTCTTGTGGTTCAAACTGCCGAAAAAGTCCTAGCAAGAGAACTGACAGCTTCAGAGAAATCCTCTTTTAGCGAATCAGCGGTCAAAGAAATTAAGTCAAACAGCTAATTTGTCATGGCCGGAAATAGAAAACAAATTGAGTTTGCTAAGAAATTGCTTGAAATCTCAATAGAGGATGGAGAAGTCAATCCTGAAAGGGTCTCAGCAATTCTTGAGGAATTGAAAAAAAATCCTCCTGCTAAATATCCTAAAGTTTTGAGAGCCTATCTTAAGCTAGTCAAAAAAGAGATCAAAAAATACACCGCTGTTCTAGAGCACTCTGGTGCTATTTCTGACAAGGCTATTTTGGAGCTAGGTAAAGAATTGTTTGAAATTTATGGCAGACGTATTCACGTAACTACAAAATCATCTGAAGAACTTATTGCGGGAGTTCGAGTTTCTGTAGGAGATGACGTGTATGAGAATAGTATTATCAGTAGGATGCAACCCTTGAGAAGTATATCATTGTAAAATTTAATCAATAATTAATATGAGTAGTGTAGTCGAACAGATTCAAAGTGAAATCAACAAACTAACAACAAACACCCAAAAATCGAATGTAGGTGTAATCACCTCGCTTGCAGATGGTGTTGCGAACGTAGAGGGATTGTCTGGCGTGATGTTCAACGAGATGGTTGAATTTCCAAACAATGTTTTTGGGATTGCATTGAATCTTGAGGAGGATGAAGTGGGTGTCGTTGTGATGGGTGACATGAGTCGCCTGAAAGAAGGGGATGAAGTTAAAAGGACGGAGAAACTTTTATCTGTTCCAGTAGGCAAAGCACTTTTGGGTCGTGTAACCGATGCCTTAGGGGCTCCCTTAGACGGAAAAGGTCCAATCAATTCCGAGGAAACCTATGCAGTTGAAAGAATTGCACCGGGGATCATTCCAAGGAAATCTGTCGACCAACCTTTACAAACTGGTATTATGGCAATTGATGCGATGATTCCTATTGGTCGTGGACAGAGAGAGTTGATAATTGGTGACCGAGCCACTGGTAAAACAACCATTGCGATCGATACCATTATCAATCAGTCCAACATGAACAAGCAGGGGGAAAAGAGTGGAGATCCAGACTTTCGTCCCGTTTATTCCATTTACGTTGCAATTGGACAAAAGAACTCAAATATCATGAGAACTCTCAAGGTTCTTGAAGCAGCAGGTGCCATGGATTATACTGTCCTTGTTACAGCTCCCGCAGCTGACAATCCAGCAAATCAATATCTTGCACCCTATTCAGGAACTGCAATGGGTGAGTGGTTTATGGAAAATGGTATGGACGCTCTAATTATTTACGATGACCTTTCCAAGCATGCGGTTGCATACCGTCAAATGTCTTTGATTTTGAAACGTCCATCTGGTCGCGAAGCTTACCCAGGAGATGTATTTTACCTTCATTCAAGGCTTCTTGAGCGTTCCGCTCGCTTGAATCAAGACAGTGGAGGTGGCTCTTTGACAGCTCTTCCCATTATCGAAACTCAAGGAGGAGACCCCTCTGCATACATTCCCACCAACGTGATATCAATTACTGATGGTCAAGTATTTTTAGATGCTGATTTATTCAATCAAGGGGTCCGTCCTGCTGTCTCAGTAGGAACTTCTGTTTCTCGTGTGGGATCTGCTGCCCAAATAAAAGCTTACAAAAAAGTCGCGGGTAAGGTTAAACTTCAATTGGCTCAGTTTCGTGAGCTTGCTGCTTTTTCTCAGTTCGAATCCGACTTGGATGCGAAAACTAAATCCCAATTAGAAACAGGAAAAAGAACCGTTGAAATTTTTAAACAGCCTGCTTCAAGCCCGATTCCTGTCGAAATTCAAACTACTGTTCTTTGGATTTTGCAGAATGGTTTCCTAGATGATGTGGATGTTAAGGACATGGTGGATGCTACCCGTAGTATTATTGAATATTTTGAAACAAGAGGCGAGGCTGTAGCAGCTAAGATTTTATCTACTAAATCTCTCGGTGATGAAGTTGTAGCCGAATTGAAGTCCGCTTCTGAGGACTGGAAACGAAGTTTTTCAAATTCTTAATTGTTGGCTGTTGAATCTTTAAAAGAAGGGATTATTAAAGCTCATGGCTAATATGCGAGATATCAGGCGCCGAATTAAAGGCGTCAAAAATACCCGTCAAATCACCAAAGCGATGCAACTTGTTGCTGCATCCAAAATGAAAAAAGCCCAAGATCACGCGAAGTCAGGTAGAGCTTATTCTCTTCTATTGGCAGATATGATCGACTCTTTGTATAACAATGGAGAGGCAGTAGGGGGTACATTCTTTGGGGATCGAAAGGTAAAAACTAGAGGTGTCATTGTTGTAGGAACAGACAAAGGACTTTGTGGAGGTTTGAATTCAAGTTTGTTCCGTTACATTCAAGATATTGAAGGTGAGGTCAAGTTTGTATCCGTCGGGAAGAAAGTGAAGCAATTTCTCAGTGCAAGTCAGAGAAATTTAATTGCAGACTTTGAAGTTACTGACAAGGTTCCATTCAATGAAGTAAGAGTGGTTGTAGAGTTTATGCTCAAAGCTTATGTGGAGGGTGAAATTGACACTGTCGAGGTTGTATATACTCAATTTGTAAATACTCTAGTTCAAGAGCCTGAGAGAATTTCGATTTTGCCTTTGGGAGATTTGACCGAAATGCGAGCCAAGCTACGTGATCGTTACGGGGATGAAGTTGGAGAGTCTGCTAAAGATGACCGGGAAATTCTTTTTGAACCGAATGCGAGTTCTATGACGGAAAAAATTGCTTCGCTTTTCATCAAGCAACAAATTTACCAATTAATTTTAGAGGCAAAAGCTTCTGAACATTCAGCTCGCATGGTAGCTATGAAAGCAGCCACAGACAATGCCAGTAAATTGGTTGATGATCTCACCCTTCAATACAATCGGGCTCGTCAAGCAGCAATCACTCAAGAGATCTTGGAGATTGCGGCCGCAACCAGTAGTAATGCTGAATAGTATTATCGAATTAAATTTTAATTAAAAATAAGTTATAGTTATGAGTAAAGGAAAGATCGTTCAAGTTATTGGTGCCGTTCTTGATGTTCAGTTTCCGGAAGGAACTGTTCCAGAGATTTACGATGCGCTGGAAATGGATCACAATGTAGGAGGAGAATCTTCTAAATTAGTGCTTGAAACACAGCAACACCTTGGTGAGGGAAGAGTTCGTGCAGTGGCAATGTCCAGTACAGATGGTCTTGTTCGTGGTATGGATGTTGTAAATACCGGGGCTCCAATAACCGTTCCGGTTGGAGAAAAAGTGTTGGGCCGAATTTTTAACGTTACCGGAGATGCAGTGGACAATAGACCGCAGCTTGAGGATACGGATCGATGGGCTATTCACCGTGCCGCTCCTGCGCTGATTGAACAAGATACCGAAGCCAATATTTTAGAGACTGGGATTAAAGTGATCGACTTGATTTGTCCGTTTATTAAAGGTGGGAAAGTAGGGGCTTTTGGGGGTGCCGGAGTTGGCAAGACGGTTGTAATCATGGAGTTGATTAACAATATCGCCAAAGCACACGGTGGATTTTCAGTTTTTGCCGGAGTAGGTGAGAGATCTCGGGAAGGCAATGACCTTTATCACGAAATGGCTGAGGCGGGAGTTATTGACCTTGAGAACATTGAAAAATCAAAAGTAGCTCTTGTTTATGGCCAAATGAATGAGCCTCCCGGAGCTCGTATGCGTGTTGCTCTCTCAGGCTTGACGATGGCAGAGTATTTCCGTGATGAAAAGAATCAAGACGTACTTTTGTTTGTGGACAATGTTTTTCGTTTTTCTCAAGCAGGTTCCGAGGTTTCTGCATTGTTAGGCCGATCTCCTTCTGCGGTTGGATATCAACCTACATTGTCTGAGGAAATGGGGCAGTTGCAGGAGAGAATTACCTCTACTAAAAATGGTTCCATTACTTCTTTCCAAGCGGTTTATGTGCCAGCTGATGATTTGACGGATCCCGCCCCTGCAGCTACATTTGCCCATTTGGACTCTACAATTGTATTGGAACGTTCGATTGCTGAATTAGGAATCTATCCTGCAGTAGATCCATTGGCCTCTGTTTCAAACGCATTGACAGAAGATATTGTTGGTAAAGAGCACTTTGATGTTGCTCGTGGAGTTCAAGCGGTGCTTCAACGTTACAACGATTTACAGGATTTAATTGCAATCCTTGGACTTGATGAGTTGTCACCTGCTGATAAGCAAACTGTTTACAGGGCCCGCAAGATCCAGAAATTTTTATCTCAACCTTTTCATGTAGCTGAGGTATTTACTGGCGTCGCCGGTCAATATGTTTCTGTTAAGGATACAATCAAAGGTTTTAAAATGATTCTTGATGGTGAGCTTGATGATATCGCTGAAAATGATTTTTACATGAGAGGCTCTATAGATGGTGTCTTGAATGCGGATTCTTAATCAATAGGATCATGGGATTAACATTAGAAATAGTAACTCCTGAATCTAGGGCTTACAATTCAACAGTAGATACTGTTTCTCTACCTACGGAATTGGGGGAGATCGGTGTTTTACCTGGGCATATTCCTTTATTAGCTTCTGTGGAAGCTGGTGAAGTTGTAGTTCAGAAGAACGGTGAAATTGAGCACTTAGCAGTCGATGCCGGTTTTGCTCAAGTATTTGGAGATAAAGTATCTATTCTTACAGAACAAGCCATTGATATTGACCACACTCATTTAGATCAGATTGAGGAAGCAAAGGTTCGTGCTGAAGCTGCCTTGGTTGAAGCCAAAGAATTGGGTATTGATCCTAAGGAGATTGAGCGTCTAGAGTCAATTGCTCGATTTGCAATGGTACAAGAGTTGATTAAGAAAAAGCGCGGGTAGTTTTTTAGTATCTTTTCCTTTTAAAGCGAACTTCTAGTAAGTTCGCTTTTTTTGTATCTGCTCTATTCTGTCTTTTTGAATTCTTGTATTCAACCAATCATAAGATGGGAAAAAATGGTAAGAAACGGGGTCCTTTTGTAAATTATAAAAAATGGGGACCAAACTATTAATGCCTCTAAGGATCCCCTTATCATCTATAAGGGGTCCGCCACTGTCCCCTTTTCTTAACGGGAGTGTAGATTTTAAAATAGAAATTTGAACATTCTCTGTTTGGGTTCCATTGGTTCTTTCTTTTCTTTCGACGATTAGCTTTCCAGCTGAGTTTGAGTTTACACTAAACCCTCCCGATATCACATCCAATCCAGCTGGAGATCTTACAGGTGTGATTGGGAAAAAATATTTCGTTTTTAGATCTGATTTAAAAAGGACTAAATCGTGAGAATCTAGGCTTTCAATAATTCTAATCCCAGATATTTTAGGTCCATGATTGGTAAAATATACGAGTTCGGTCTCAGGAGCTTCAATTACATGCTTTGCACTTATAAAGTAGCCATCTGGACTGATTGCACAGGCAACTCCCGTTGACAAAGCACTTCCATGATCGATTTTCCAACGCCCTTGTTCCATCAAAGCATTTGATCCAATTTTTATGTCTCCGTTCATAACTAAGGCGGTTCTTGCTAGTAAATAGTCTTTGACTAGCATACCTCCCAAATTTGAATTCTCATATCTTTTGAAGGATCGATTTTGATCTTCAATTGTAGGACCCTGAGAACATCCCGCTATCAATATAACTGGGATTATTAAATGAATCCAAAGATAGACTTTCGTCCATTTCATTTTTAAATACAACTTTCGCAGGATTCAATCAGTGAAAAAATCCATTTTTTATGGGGCCCTGATAGAGTAATCCGACCTAAATCGTGTTTCTGAACCCAATGAAGATTTTCCTGAGATGATACGTCTTTTTCTTCCTTATAATAGTAAAAAAATTCAGTAATTCGTTCGTTGCTTATCGATCTTTTATTTTTCAAAAGGAACGGCATTGTTTCGATATTTTTTAATCCTGTTTGTTCTAGAGTTGGGATTTCGTAAACATTAGCCAATCTTTTATATTCTGTAGGATTTTTGTGTAGCAATATACGATCTTTTTTTAATGAAATCACTCGATTTACTTCTTTTTTAACAATTTTTTTTGGCTTTATCTTAGGTTTTTGATCTACAGACTGATTTTTAAAAGACTCACACTGTTTTTGTACCGGACAAAGGATACAAAGTGGTTTTTGTTTGTGACAAACAGTGGCTCCAAGTTCCATGATTGCTTGGTTGTAATCACCTGGATATTTTTCACAAAGTAGTTCATTTGCAAGGGGTGTTAATATTTTAACGGCTTGTGATCCGTCTTTGAACTCTGTCTCTATGTTTTTTATTCTTGTAAGGACTCTAACTACATTGCCATCTACAACTGCATCTTTTTCGTTGAAACATATGCTGGAGATTGCAGCTGATGTGTAAGGCCCAATACCGGGCAATACCAACCACTCTTTTTGCGTTTTTGGAATGGTCTCCAAGTTATTTATTTTTATAGCTAACTTTCTTAGGTTTCTAGCACGACTATAATATCCTAAACCTTCCCAGGCTTTCATCACTTCATTTTCATCACTTTCAGCTAAAATTTTGAATGATGGAAATTTTGTTAGCCAATTTTTAAAATATGGCAGGACTGTCTCAACCCTAGTTTGTTGCAACATAAATTCAGAAACCACGGTTTTGTAGCAGGTAGGATTGGATCTCCATGGAAGATCTCTTTTATTTCTTTGGTACCAAATTAAGAGGGGTTCTGCTATTTCCAATTGTAAGTATTTCACGAAAATTAGTGATTCTATTATAACCTGAAGGATGCATTTTTAAACACGGGCCTGAATAAACTGCAGGTCATTATATAAATGAAATGGTTGCGTTTAAAGATTTATAAAGAATCCTATCTTATAGGAATTGGGGCTTTTTTAGAACACTAATTTTAGGCACCTATAAAAAAGGCCGAAGAATTAATCTTCGGCCTTGTAGGGTAGTAGTTTAAAATCTACTAAATCGAGAGTGAATCAGCATCTACTCCCGCACCTGTGTCTGTTGGACCTGCGTCATTTGTTATTGGTGCTTCTCCAGCACCTGTTCCAAATGCACCTGCTGAATCCGCTGGCATGTTAGCACCGCCGTCGTCCATTGGGGGTTGACCTTCTTGTGTAGAGTCTCCTGCCGGTGGCATTGCACTTTCAGGACCTCCTGCATCTCCTTGAGGGGGCGCTGCAGTTTCTTGCATTCCACCAGTATCTGGAGCCGTTCCGCCAGCCATCGGATCCTGAGCATCCGCTCCAGATCCCATATCACCCGGAGGTGGAGCCATGTCTGTTGGAGGAGCCATATCCCCTGTTGGTGGAGCCATGTCACCCGGAGGTGGAGCCATATCTGTTGGAGGAGCCATATCCCCTGGAGGAGGAGCCATGTCACCCGGAGGAGGAGCCATGTCTGCACTTGCTGGTCCTGTGTCACCACCCGCTGGGCCGGGATCTCCTACTGGAGGAACCGTTTCACCTCCTGCTTGCGGTCCAGTGTCTGCTGGGTTTGGTTCAATATTATCGGGTTGGTTCACATCTGCCATGTGTAGTCCTTGGGTTGGAGTTTTTTATTATATTAGGTTAAATTTAGTAGGGTATAGAGAAAATGTATCTAAAATTTGTTCAATTGCAAACTAGGGTCAAATGAAAAAAATGGGACGTGCTAAATAGTAAATCTAAACTATATATACTTTTTTATCTTTCCCTCATTGCTTGATTGGCGGAAACAAAAATAGGCTTTAAAAGGTATTCTATGACTGTTTTTTTTCCAGTATTAATTTCTGCTGTTAGGGTCATTCCGGGAAATATAGGATTTTTTTTGGGATCGTTTCCAAAATAATTTTTACCGAAACTGACAATTCCTTTGTAATAAGGGTCGCCGCTGTCTGAAAAGGCTGCGGGAGATATTTCCTTAAGTTGCCCTTTCATTCCGCCATATCTAAGAAAATCATAGGTTGTGAACTTTAGAAGAACTGATTGATTTGTCTCAACGTGTCCAATGTCTTTGGATGAGATTTTAATTTCAGCTAGAAATTCCTTCCCTAGCGGAACAAGTTCCATGATGACTTCACCCCCTGAGATAATTTCGCCTACTGCATGTTTTTTTAAATTATGAACATATCCACTGAATGGAGCAGTAATAGTGATTTGTTCGACGCTTTTTCTGTGCTTGAAAAGGTCTTTGTTAAGATTAAAGATTTGATCCTTTAGCCCGCTAATTTCTTTCAATCGATCTTTCATCTTCGTAGATTCTTGTTCTTGCAACCGACTGTTTAATTCCTCAATTCGTTTTTTGATTTTGGATCTTGTTGGAGGAATTAGTTCTATGGAACCCGTTAAGTCGCTCTGTTGTCTTTTGAGAGCTAAAAACAGCATTTTTGAATTCAAACCTTTTTCTACAAGACCTCTTCTTATTTTCATCTCCTCTTCAAGAAATTCTTGTTTACGCATCAACTTGGCTTCATTGATATTAACTTCAGCAAGATCGGATTTTGCTTGTTCAATTTGACTTTCCAATGTCAATCTTGATGACTGATCCGACATCGATTGTTGTTTGTATTGTTGCAGATGCTCTTTAATTAGAATTTGGTTTATATTGTCTATTTCTGCAAAATTAGGTTTTCTATCCTCAATAACAGCTTCTAAAAGCTCTTTTTTGAGTTTTAGCGTTAACATTTGCCCTTCACTTTGTGCAAGCTGAGTCTCAGAAGTTAATGGATCTAGCTTTAACAAAATATCTCCTTGATTAACATAATCTCTCTCTTCAACTTGAATGCCCTCTATCATACCTCCAGACAAATGCTGGATTTTTTGAACATGCCCACTGGGTATAATCTCACCTTTAGCAGAAGCTACTTCATCCAATCCTGTGATAATTGTCCAAGCAACGAAAGCCAAGAAAAGGAGCGTTGCAAACCAAGTGAAAATTTTGAGAAACATGGGGGTTCCAGTTTCCTCAAGAAGGCCAGACTTTGTTAGGTGGGATATGTCGTTTTCACTACTCATAAATGTCCTTAATTAGATAGGTACTCTAAGCAAACTTTTTCTACTTCCTCTTTTCTTCCAAATTCCCTAATTCTACCTTGATCCATCCAAAGTATATGATCCGCTAAATCGAAATAACGAGGATTGTTAGAAACAACTACTAATGTCGCGCTTTCTCTGAAGGTGGAGAGTCCTTTTATGATTTGAGTATGATGACTGTCTTGTAAGGATCTGTCTGGCTCATCTATCAACATAATTGAACAGTCTTGGAGGAATAATCGAGCCGTATTGATTCTTTTTAATAAATGTGCTGGATAGGAATCCAAATGGAGCGGGTCTAAAATATGTTTTCCTTGATTTTCTAATTCAATAATGTCTGCCCACACTCCAGCTCGTTTTAAAGCTTCCTCAAGCTGAAATTCACTCGCATTTAAATTTACTAATCTTAAATTCTCGTAAATGCTACCGTGAACAAATGAGGGTTCAGCCTGCACATAGGTAATTGCTTTTCTTAACTCGATAGGGTTCGTTTGTCGAATACTTGTATTGTCCACAGCTACTACTCCACTTTGAGAAGTATAGAGACCCATAATCATCTTAAGAATTGTTGATTTACCAGCACCGTCATGCCCCATTATTAAAAGGGATTCTTTTGGTTTTACTTCAAAATTTACTTCATAAAGAGCTGGATGAGCATTTCTGTTGTAGCGATGAGTTACATTATGAAAGTAAATGTTGCCGTTCAGCTTCTTCTTGGAGGATGTGTAAGAATCTTGAGGCGATTCAATTTCTAGCTCCATAAATTTATCGAGTTGTCCAACACCTCGATAGATTTGAAGGGCGTGAAGAATGGTTCCGAACCCGTTGCGAAGGGGTCCTAATATTCTCCAAACTAATAGCATACAAGCCATGAGAGCCCCTGAAGACATTTCTCCTGAAATGACACCTGTAACTGCAAATCCGATGGTTAAAATTCCAGCCACAGATACAATGCTGCCGGAAACTGCGGAAACGATCGCATTCACTTGTCCACTTTTATAATTAGAGATGGCTGATTCTGCACTGAGAGATGCATACTTTTCTTCCCAGTGAAGCTTTGTTGCGGTGTATTTGATTGCCCTAAGATTGCTTAAGATCTCGAGTAAAAAGTCTTGCTTACTAATCATGGCGATCCCTCCATCCATAACGTAGTTGTTGACGGTTTTGTAAATACAACCAACAAATACTAGATAAATTGCAATTGCTAATATTGGAATTAAAGCAGCTGTTCCAGCCAAAGCGTACATGCCCCCAATTAATAAAGCTAAGAAGGGAAGTTCAATTAAAGTAGCCATAGTAGGACTTCCAAAAAAATCTTTGATGGCTTCAAAATCCTTCAACTTGTTAAGTTGTAAATTTAAGGGAATCCCCTCTGTCTCCTTGGATGGAAAATAGAGGATTCTTCTCATGAGTTGGTTCCCTTGGAGGTAGCCTATTCTCGAACTTATAAATGAGAGGATAGAAGACCTCATCATATTTAAACCAAGATCAGCAATGAGATAAATGAGAATGCCGAATCCAAGGTATTTCATGGCGTCAATCGCACCAGATGCAAATACACGGTTGTAAACTGTCATAATAAACAACGGAGTAACAAATGCTAATAAACTCAACAAGAAGCTAATCATTAGACAGATACCAAATAAACTAGTAAATCGTCTGGCTAATTTTAAAGTCCATAGGGATGTGTCTTTATCCAACGCGCGGTCACTTTCTGACAAGCGAGAGAATAGGAAGCATTGACCGGACTTTCTTTTGTCTTCAAAAACTTTGTAATTTTCATTTTCAGTATCATAACCAAATATGTGTTTATGATCACTTTTGACAATAACGGTAACCTTTCCATCTTTGGGAATGAATAAACAAGGAAGTTCTCGTTGACTGATTCGATGGATAGAGCGATGAACGCAATTGTAATGATAGCCTAAATTCGCCATTGTATCCAACAATCCATCCAGAGTGATATCATCTGGATTGTTAGGCATTGCCTCAATGAGAGATTGATCCTCTCCGCGCCAACCCAGTGAGGTTAACAAGGGCCGAATAGCCTTTGACAAAGAGTTGCTAGGTTGAAAAAATGAGGTATCTTTATCCTTCTCTTCAATGCTCATGGCTGAATTTCCTCAAAAGAAAGATTTTTAAAAAGTTGGTAGTCGCGAAAATCGGATCTATTGTAATGAAATACTAGGGAACTGAGAGTGTCCTCTACCAGTAAATGATTGAGACCCACGCGGTTTGTTTCAATACTCTCGATTACTTCTTGAATTTGATTTTCAATATTTCTGTGTTCGATCTTATGAGGAATGCTACATTTCAATCTTTGATCAGAGCTTTCCTCTTCCTTAAACATTTTTTTTAAGGATTCCAGAGCAGACTTGAATGGATTAGAAATTTTCTCAGTTCCTTCTTTGTTAAGAATCAGTGGGATTGCTTTTAAGAATTCCTGAATAACCAATTTTAATTTTAATTGAATTGAATTGTCCTCGAAATCAGCAAACATCCACTCGAAATCATTCCAAACATTCGATTCTTCCAAGGCGCACCGAAAAACTTTTTTTGAATCGAATAATTTACAATCTTCTTCCTTGAAATGGGTAAGCCACCAGTTAAGGGTTCCTAGATGAATATTAGAGCTAAACACAGCTTGTCTTGCAGCAATCTTTCTACAAAAGTTAGAAATTGAATTTAAAAATACCCAATGATCTTTTTTGTGTGCCAAATATCCTGATAGACCGATCTTTTTTATGAATTGTTCTTGGAAGTCAAAATGGGCGCGTATGTGGTGGTAAAAGTTATTAAAAAAGGTTTGTATTTGGAACCATTCTTTCTCATTTGGTGATTTATTCTCATAATACTGAAAATAAGAACTTACTTGGCTTAGGGATTTACAGAATGTCTCAATATTTTGATCCACAGGCGATATCCCTGTAGAGGGAACAAATACAAGAAGTTCCTCGGAAGATTTTAGATTTAAAAGTGCTTTAGATCGGTATTTCTGATTGAAAGAGGGACAATCTGCTTTGTTCACATGGTTGATTAGAGATTCTAATAATTGTATCTGGAAATCAGGTGTGACATAAAGCTGACCAGCAGCAACGTTTTTAGAATTTTCGTTTAAAAGGTTTAAAATTTTTTGATGTTCTTCTTTATGAAATGCCAACCAAGGTAGAAAGTTTTTTTTGACTAAGTTTTCTTCAAATCTAAAATATGATTTAGAAAATTCAATCATCTCGTTGAGCAATTCTTTAAATTTATCTGTAGAATCAAGCTTTATCGTTCCTGCAACTGGATCTTCCAAATACCCATTGATTATTAAGGCGTAATCCATCAAGCGTCCCATCCCCTCATCCAACATTGTGACCCCAGTTTTTCCAACTGAAAGCGATAGATCAGATTCAGTTTCAGCTGTTTGGACACCCCAACTTACTAGAGGAGATGATTTGCTCACTTTACATTCCTTTTTTTGATCTGTGTTCTAATTCGGAATAGATTGCTTAAATGACCTTCTTTGAGTTCGTAGATTCTATCTGCCATTTCCATGGCTCTCGAACTGTCTGTCGCGAATAGAATCGTGCTTTGACCTTTTAATTGATCCAGCAACCAAAAAAATCTCTCTTCACTGGTTGTATCCATCATAGAACTTGTTCGGTCTAATAAGAGAATTTTGGGTCGAACTGTAAGTGCACGAGATAACGCAATTTTTTGCAAAATGGAGGCAGGGAGCATCAGTGCAGACTGAGGAGTTAAAGGAGTTGCAAAGCCGAGGGGCATCTGAGAAACCCCACCAACAAGACCAATAATACTTGAAGCTTCTAAGGCGGCACTCTCTCTTTCTGGATGAAACATGGTGATGTTTTCAAGAATAGTTCCGCTAAATATGTGTGGTTGATAAGAGAGAAATTCGACATGTCCTCGGAAGTCTGAATGATCCCATTGGCTCAATCTGTGATTGCCAATAAGCGCCTCGCCCTTTTCGGGTTTTAAAGTTCCCATAACTAAGTTCAGCAAAGTAGTTGCTCCCTCGCCTCTGTTGGATGTAATCACTGTAAGCTCCCCATCCCTAATTTTTAAGTTTAAATTTTTTACCACCCAAGGTTTGTCTGTTCCATATCTAAAAGAGATGTCTTGGAGCTCGATGGAACCTTTATTGATTTCAGGAAATATGGGTAAACCCTCTGGGACATCGTCTCGCATTTCATGAATCAGATTTAGTTTTTCTTTTGCCAACTTGGATCTGGTATATTGAAGGAAAAATCCTGAAACACTTTGAATTGGAGTCATAAATCGAGCACTCATCATCATACAAGCCGTAAGCGAACCGATCGTCATGGAACCATCCATAATAGAGGAGGCTCCTAGAAAAATTGTTCCAAACATCATACACTGTGTAAACAATCCACCAATCTGACTCGGAGTCATGGTCCAAAACAGCATGGTTAGATTGGCAGAGGCCTCCTTTTTTTGCGAATGTTCATATTTTCTTAAGATCTGTTCCTCCATGGATAAAGTCTTTGACATATGAATTCTGCGCAAAGATTCAATTAGAAAACTCATCCTTCCCTCAACGGCATCCTGTTGACTGTTTCTTGATTGTTTGTATTTGCTTTGCAAATAAAAGAACACCAGAAAATAAAGAATTGCCATCCCAATAGGAAACAAAACGAGTGAATTTCCTAATAAATAAATTCCAAAAAGAAACAGGGATGCGAAGGGAAGATCTAGTAGGACTTGAAACACTTGTCCACTGTAAAAATTGCGAAGATCATTGATCGCATTGAAACGTTCCATATGTTTTCCAACAGGATCTTTTTCAAAATCATCCAAACGAGAGGAAAGTACTTTTTTTGCTGCGTCGTTGCTTAATTTATATTCAAATCTTGCGCCGAGCCATCCGCTGATGGATGTCCTTACAAATTTGAGTGCATTTTCAAAAAACATTGCAGTCAAGCAACCTAATATCAGCCATGCTAAAGTTCCCGTTGATTTATTGCCAATAATACGATCAAACACTTGCATCATCGTTAAGGGTAGAGCTAAAGATAATAAGTTGATGCAAGTTGTAGAGAGCATTAAATCCAATCCCATCGATTTGAAATTGGGAAGTCTTAATAAATCTTGTAAACCTCCTTTATTCATCTCTTCTTTGGATCGGACATTGCTACTCTAAGTTGAGATAAAGTTAAGGTTCCGGAACTTGAAAGTAATTGGAATTGAGCTTTGATAATATCAAATCGAGCTTTTACCAGCGAAATGTCCGCGCTGAACAATTCGTTTTGAGCATCTAAAACATCGAGTGCAATTCTGGCACCTGCCTCAAATTCCTCTTGGACCCCCTCTAAAGCCGTTTTCGATGCTTGGACTCCTTCAATGAAAACCTCTTCCAATTCTCTGGCTATATTCAACTCTAACAAAGCAGAGTCTAATGCAAATTTAATTTGGCGCTTCGTGCTTTCATACTCGGCTTCCTCAAGTTTTCTTTCAGAAAGCTTTTCTTTCAATTTATAGAATCGCCCTCCTCCTGAAAAGATAGGGATCGTAACGCTTACACCAACTAAGTAGCTATCCCTGTAATCTTCAAATTGAAGAGTTTCACTTTCCAAGGTGACATTTCCGCTGGCAGATAAATCTATGGTTGGATAAAAATCGGAGCGGGCTTCTACTTGATCTATCTTTGCAGATTCGAGGGAGGATTTTGCTATAAGTAATGTCGGGTGAGAAAATAAAGTGTGCTTATTTTTAGAGAACTGATTTTCAATGTCTCCTGAATTTACAGAAGGAATTTTTAGAATTTTGGGTGGGATGCTGCCCACAATTTGTTTGTACCTTTTACGGACTACGTCTGCAACTTTTATGGCTCTGACAAGAGTAGCTTTCGCATTTGCAAGTCTACTTTTGGCTTGATTCACATCGGTTTTGGTCAATTCGCCTGCTGCATATCTTTGTTGCGTAGCATCCACGTGTTTTTTCGTGAGTTGGTAGTTTTTTTGTGAAAGCTCAACTACTTTAAATTGAGAAATCAAATCAATGTAGGTATTCGTGGTAGTTAAAATTATATTTTGTTTGGTGGACTCAAGAGAGAAATTAGAGGACTCGTAGCTTTTTTTACTTTTTCGGATCGTTTGAATTTGAGAGAGATTGAGTAGTTTCTGAGTGGCTGATATGGATCCAGAATAAGGTTCCTTTTTTAGGTTGGTGCTGTAGTTGTAGTTTGCAGAAAAACCAGCTCTTATACTAGGAAGATAAGTGGCTTGAGTTTGTCGGTATTGCTGTTTTCTTGTAATTAAATTTTGCTGTGAGGCAACAATGTCAGGGTTGGTTTTTATGGCTTTTAGAATGGCATCCCACAAAATTAAATTGTTGGTTCTTATACTTCCATCCGCTAGAACCAAAGGTGAGAACCAATAGAACACGACACAGAACCAGCACAGCAGGTTGGAGGTATACATTTAAAAAATAGGAGAAGGATTTACTTGGATATAAGCAGGAGGTAAAAGGAGTTGAAAATGAGCAACCAAAGGGCTTTTAAAAGGGATCAGTTGGTAATCAGGAGGTATCAGTGAATTTTTTAGAAGGTATTAAGAGCCAGTTTGAGAGGTGATTTGAGAGGTGATTAGAGAGGAAATTTGGGAGGTGATTAAGGCGATTAAAGCGATTAAGGATGGCTAGATAAGAGCTAGGTTTTGGAAGCTAAATCAACAATTTTTTCATTTGCTTGAACCAATCTATCACTGAGAACTTTAGCGAGATTGATACAAATTTGACCCCCACTACTGTACCCTTCTACAAATTCCATAAGGTGTTTGTGATTTATTCTCCAGAGAATGGCTTTTCCAGCAGCTTCAACGTTTGCGGAAGCTTGTCCCCCTGAAAGCAAAGAAATCTCACCGAAAAGAGTGCCCGAACTGAGACGAATCAGAATCTGTTTGGTGTCTGCATTTTTTTTAAATACGTCCACTTCACCGTCCAAGATAGTGTAAAGATGTTTTTGATAAGTGCCTTCTTGAACAATCAATTCTCCATCAGAGGCGACCCACTCGCCCATACTTCCTAAAGCATCTAGTTCTCCCTTTGGGATGTTTACTGCAAGCGATCCAAGGCTGAGGCTGATTCCTGTTTTAGAAATTTCTGCTGGGGTCAATACTATCATTAGGGTTGTTAGAATATGTGAACGAAATGCATAACTGTCAAGTAAAAGCTTTTGACATATTCAATAACAAAAAAAGGGTAAAATTAAAATGTTTTAAGGGGAATGGTTTGTTTATTCAGCTTGAATTAAAAATTCAATCAGAATCGAGTGAATAAGTGGTCCTGATAAGAACTTATAGAAATTTGCTTTTAACAAATTTCCAACTCAAAATAATACATACAAATCCAATTGTGATCCAAGTGCTAGGCTCTGGTACAGCATTGTAAGACAGCCAAAGTGCACTTCCAACTTGCTTGAGTTCCCAGTTAATATTAAGAATGTCTGAATCAACAGTAAAGTAAGCGTCATTGAAATTGGAAATGTTGTCCATGATTTTTAAATCCCCAGCTCCTGCGTTTCCATAATTTGAGGAGGAACCAAATGAGCTTAAACCTTCAAGAGATTGATAATTTCCATTGGTTTTATTTCTAATTTTGAGAGTCAATGGAGACCCAGATAAATTGTTCAGATTGTAGGTGCTAGAAAACTCAATGGCATCCCAATGAGTTCCAGGAGTAGAACCTTCAACATCACTTACATTCCAAATCCAAGTTCCATTTGAAAAATCAGTATTGGAGCCAGACATTGTAATTTTACCAATTTGATTGGCTCCATCGCCGGCATCAATAGTTCCAGAAAGGTTGGTTAGAGATCCTGAGATAGATCCAGTTCCAAAAACATAAGCTCCAGAGGAAACAGATAGGTTGCCTGAACCAACGGCACTGCCGGTACTGTTATTCAAATATAAACTTCCAGCAGAAACAGTCGTATTTCCTGAGTAGGTGTTCGATGCACCTAATTTTAAAGCTCCTGTTCCAGATTTAGTTAGGGCATTCGAACCACTTACTACCCCGTTTAATGTTAGGGTGTCATCGGATGAGGAGACATCTATTGTGGATGCGGCTGATAAAGCAATCGTTCCTTGGATGGAGTGAGAACCATCTATTATATCAATAGCTCCAAGCCCTGAATCTCCAGTTCCTGAAAGGTTTAAGTTTTCGTAGACAGTCATAGCACTCGAGTTATTGAAAGCTAAAGTTGCCCCACTATTAATGGTTGTAGTTGTATTCGAGGTATTTGAAGAGCTTTCACCTAATCCGTCTTGATGAGCAATTTGAAGAGTCCCTGCGCTCACTGTAGTGCTACCTGCATAAGTATTGTCTGCTGACAAAATGACGGTTCCAGTTCCTGTTTTAGAAATGTCGGTGTAATTGGATGCTATTTTGTCTGAAATCCTCCCTGAAAAAGTAACAGATTCATTGTTGTTAGACCACAACTCCAAGTTTCGAGTGTTAGAATTGCTTGAGTTTGAATTGAGTTGCACGATCCCACTGAATGTAGTCGAACCGGAGGCGGATCCACTGTCGCTTCCACCGATTAAGTTGCTTACTCCATCGTTTTTTCCTTTTATAAGTAAATTCCCCGAGAGAGTTCGATTGTTTAGAATGTGCATTTGTATCGCACCCGTTTCATCGTTTATGGTGAGTTTATTGCCATTGTTTTCGCCTAAAGCATCCTCATTGTCTATATAAACCTTGCTTGTAGTTCCATTTCCGTTTTGAAATTGCATGGAATAGCTGGCAGAAGCTAACGTAAGATTAGTATTATCGCCAGAAATGGTTAAATTTTTTCCATTGGTTGAAAATTGTAAACTTCGATTGACTGCCGCCACAGAGGAATCTGCACTGTTTCTAGAATACATGGATCCAGAATAAGTGTAAGCATTGGCTCCTGCTGAAGTGCTAATTTCTAAAATTAATTTAGCAGTGTTATTGTCAATAATGTCTAGTTGAAAGTCATAATCGGTCTGATTCCTATCCATAAAAAGGATGTTTTGGTAGGAGTTGGTGGTTGCTGCTTTGATAGTCAAGCCCGTTGATTGAACGGTTTGGTTAGATCCAGATGGAGATGCACTTCCTAGAACTAATCGAGTGCGATTGTTGAGTTTAATAGTTCCAGCAAAGGTATTGTTGTCAGCATTGTAACTAGGTTCTAAGTAAAAAGCTTTTGAAAGATTCGTGGGACCGGTAATGTTTATGGTTTTGGTGCTTGTTCCAGTCAATGCTCGGACTAACTTTATATCGCCCGCAGTTAAATTGACATCTAAGTCACTGAGAACATTTAAATCCGTATACAAAGTAAGAAACTGATTGTCTAAATTTGTGAGGGTTGTGTTGCCAGAATCTGCAGATAAATTGAGAGTCCCCCCTCCCGTAATCGTTCGCCACTCGCTCAGAGAGTCGGAGGGATTCACCAAAGATTTAATGGTTGCCGAACCTGATAGAACAGGATCATTGCTATTCGCTGAGTTGAAAGTTACGGTATGGTTATTAGCATTGGGGTAGGTGCCAGTATCCCAATTGGAATCAGTCAAAAAATTACCTCCATCCGCTCCAGTATAAGTATGGAGAACATCCACTGAGTAGATGTTGAAAGAAAGGGTACCCACAAAGAGAATGAGCATTCGATGGTAAAAGCGCATAAATTAGAATAATCTACTTATAGAAGTCATAAATCGTTGATTTGAATAAGCCAATCGATTAATTTGAAAGTAATACAAGAGGGATGTTCTCAAGCAAATGAAGTTTTTCAAAAAAGAGATCGGGTGAGGAAAGAGAACAAAATAGAGGATAGGTTAAAAAAAAATACTTAAAATCAATCATTTTTCAAGTTTCAGTTGAAGGAAAAAGATTGGATTCAATGATTCTATCGCTGTATTACGGTTCAAATATTATTCAAATAGATCAAAAGATTACTTTTTCAATTCGTCTTGAATGCTTGTTTGACTAACTTGAAGGAGGCCCTAAAGTGATTTATTTAATCCATCGTATTTCTCATTATAATTCAATCCCGTGGCATCATCTAAAAATATTCAAAAACAGGCAGTGTTATTATTGAATCTGGGATCGCCAGAATCGACTTCTGTTAAAGATGTTCGTGTGTATTTGGATGAGTTTTTAATGGACGAAAGAGTGATTGATGTTCCAAAACCAATCCGAGCACTCTTGGTCAAAGGTTTGATTTTACCAACTAGACCAAAAAAGTCAGCGGAGGCTTATTCTAAAGTTTGGACGGATGAGGGATCTCCTTTAATCGTTACTAGCAAAAAAACTCAAAAATTGGTTCAAGAACAAGTATCCGTTCCAGTTGCCTTGGCTATGAGGTATGGAAATCCCTCTATTTTCGACGTGATCACAGATCTAAAACAGGATGGGGTCACTGATTTATTTATTATTCCACTCTATCCTCAGTATGCTATGTCAAGTTACGAGACTGTGGAAGTTCGAGTCAAAGAGTGTCTAGCTGAAATTGCTCCTGAAATAATTACACAAACTTTGCAACCGTTCTACAATGACCCTGATTACATCAATGCTATGGTGGAAAACGCAAAGCCTTATTTAGATCGTGGCTTTGACAAGTTGCTCTTTTCTTTTCATGGAATTCCAGAGAGGCATTTACGTAAATCGGATCCTACCAATGCACATTGTCTGTCTAGATCTGATTGTTGCCAAACCTCAAATCCTGCTCACGCAACTTGCTACAGACATCAATGTTTTGAAGCCACTCGGTCCTTTGTTGAAAAGGCCGGAATCCCTGAAGATAAGTATTCTGTATCTTTTCAATCTCGCCTGGGTCGGGATCCATGGTTGACCCCTTACACTGATTTTGAATTAGAACGATTTGGACAGGAGGGGGTTGAAAAACTTCTTGTCATTTGTCCCGCGTTTGTCGCAGATTGCCTAGAAACATTAGAAGAAATCTCAATGGAGGGGCAAGAAGACTTTTTAAAAGCAGGAGGTAAAGAGTTCGAGCAAATCCCTTGTCTCAATACTCACCCTGCTTGGATTGAATATTTAAGAAATAAAATCAATAATTGGATAGAAGTATAAAAATGACAGTTCAGGAATTATTTGAAAACACCTTTGGTTTATCTGCTGAAACCACCTCTTTTGCTCCAGGTCGGGTTGAATTTATTGGTAATCATACAGACTACAATGGTGGGGACGTAATGGGAGTAGCTATTGACAAAGGCGTATTTATTGCTGCATCCAAGAGGGAGGATGATGAAATTCATATGGTGAGTACGATTTCAGATGAAGTGGTTATGCGTCGTTTGTCCTGTTTAGAGAAGCCTTTGGAAGGAAACAATTCTTGGACCAATTACCCTATCGGGGTAATTTGTTCTCTGTTAAAACGTGATTTTAATCTTCCTACAGGTTTTAATATTGCAGTCGCTTCAAACTTGCCTGTGGGAGCAGGCCTTTCTAGTAGTGCTGCTATAGAGCTTTCAACTTTGCATGCTATTATGCAACTCAATGGTTTTGATATAAGTAAGGCAGACATGGCTCGTATTGGTCGACAATCCGAGAATGAATATGTTGGCATTCCAAGTGGCATTTTAGATCAAGGAACCTCCTCTTTTGGAAAAGAGGGCTCGATCATTTACATCAATTGCAAGGAGGAGGATTTTTCTGTACTAGCTACAGGTAAAAAATTGTCCCTTTGGATCTTCAATACCGATCACAAGCATTCGTTGGTAGATTCCTTGTATGGACAAAGGCATCAGGAATGTTCAGAAGCTTTTGATTATTTTAAGAAATTAAATCCTGATTTAGAATCTATTTGTGATCTCAATTTAGAGGTCTTGCAGGAACATGAAAACAATATTTCTCTAAATATGTTTAAGCGAACTCGGCATGTTATAACCGAGCATCGTAGGGTGCATGCCGTTAAAGAGGCCCTGAATGAATCGGATTTAAATCGAGTAGGTAAGTTGCTTTTGGGTTCTCACAGAAGTTCTCAGCATGATTTTGAAAATAGTATTCCTGAACTGGACTTTCTTGTAGACACGCTTATTCAACAAGAGGGAGTCCTTGGAGCTAGACTAAGTGGAGGTGGATTTGGTGGAGCCGTTATGGCACTGACGGTAGATTCCTTTGAGTCAAGCCAAGCTGAAAAAGTGGCTGAAGCTTATAAGGATAAATTTGGCGAAAATCGTCAAACTACTTTTTTCAATACCTATGCATCTGATGGTCCAAGAAGTATCCAATCATTATGAAAAGAAAACCTGTCGTTTTAATAATTCGTGACGGTTGGGGAGAAAATCACAATTCAGATCATGATCCATACAATGCGATAAAACTTGCGAATATTCCAGTATCAGAAAAAATTTCGAAGGATTATCCTAGAACTGAGCTTGAAGCCTCTGGAGAAGCAGTTGGATTGCCTAAGGGGGTTATGGGAAATAGCGAAGTTGGTCACCAAAATATTGGTGCGGGACGCGTGGTTGATCAAGAAATCGTTCGCTTAAACAAAGGTTTCAAAGAGGGACTTTTCAAAACGAATCCAGTAATTGAAACCGCTTTCAAGCATGGAAAGTCTGGAAAGTTACATTTGTTTGGTATCGTCTCTGATGCTGGTGTTCATGGAATCTTAGAACATTTGTTTGGATTGGTCGCTTTGGCAAAGGAGGCAGGGGTTGAAGAAGTCTACCTACACGCTTTTACTGACGGGAGAGATACCCCTCCAAAAAGTGGATTGGGGTATATTAAAGAGATCGAGTCAAAATTTGAAGAAATTGGATTGGGAAAAATTGCAACAGTTTCGGGTCGATATTGGGCCATGGATAGAGACCTCAGATGGGATCGTATTGAAAAAGTGTACAACAATTTAACAGGAAAAAAGGTTCTTCGGACCGCATCCTCTGCTGTAAATGCAGTTCAAAGCTATTATGACAATCCTGAAGATCCAGCCTTGATTGGAGATGAATTTATTCCATCTACTCAAATTATTTCTGAAGGTAAGGCGATTGCAACAATAGAGGATGGGGATGCTGTTATTTTTTATAATTTTCGTGGTGATCGACCCCGTGAGTTGACTAGAGCATTTATCGAGGATGGTTTCAGTGGTTTTGATCGAGGTAATAAGTTGAATCTTTATTATTCAATTATGACTAACTACCAAAAGGGGTTGTGCCCGAATGTGGTTCTGGATAAACCTTCAAAAATGGACGGTATCTTAGGGGTTGTTGTCAACGATGCTGGAATTCCTCAATTTCGATGTGCTGAAACTGAAAAGTTTCCCCACGTCACCTTCTTTTTTAATGATTATCGAGAAGAAGCTCTGTCTCTTGAAGATCGCGCAATTATTCCTAGTCCAAAAGAGGTAGCTACCTATGATTTGAAGCCTGAGATGTCAGCGCAAGGAGTTTTTGATGCCACAAAAGAGGCGATTTTTTCTGGTAAATATGGCTTGATTGTTGTGAATTTTGCGAACCCGGATATGGTGGGACATACTGGCTGTAAAGAGGCCATTTTGAAAGCTGTAGAGATTGTTGATAAGTATGTAGGAGACTTATTGGAAGCTGTCAAAACAATGGAGGGATCCGCGATCGTAACTGCGGATCATGGAAACTGTGATCAAATGTACAATGTTGAAATTGAAAGTTTACACACTTCTCATACTTTAAATCCCGTTGAGGTCGTTGTTGTCTCTGAGGATTTTAAAAATTCGAAGTTACTTCCATCCGGCAAATTAGAAAACATTGCACCCACCATACTTCAACTAATGGGCATTGAGAAACCTGCTGCCATGACTGGAAAATCATTGATTGTTAAATCTAAAGACCAATAAAATAAATTGAACAAGTGTTCACTGGTTCCTAAATTGGTTTTAAGTTTTTATTCAATCAAAGGATCCTAACTTTTTGCATATTTTCTTTAACTGGGATCTCTTCATAAAATTTAAAGAATAGACTTTAGAGCACTGGAGTAGCAGAGATTCCAAAATTCAGTGCCCAAACCACTTGTTTCTGTAACTACCTCAGGGATTTTAAATTCGTGACTCTCAGACAACAATTGGTTCCAAGAGATCAATGATGAGCATCCAAGATAAAGGGCATCCACATCTTCTTTTTGTTTTAAGTTTTGGTGAAGTTCGATCGTATGGATCATTTTTCTAGGAAAGTTCCAGTGGTTGAGCAATTCAGCTGAGGTAGTTGAGTAATTCAATATATGATTCTTTACAAAATTTGAGTTCTTTTTTTCATTATATATCTTAAACCAATTCTCATTGTCCATAATGAGCAAGCTTATACAGTGTAATAAGCCAGTAATATAAGCTTCACCGGCAGATCTATTTTGTAATCGCGCTATTTGCTCCATCATGCATGCAGTGATAATGGAGTGTTTTATAATCTCGCGGTTTTTTTCTTGCGGTTGATTTGAGTTTGAAATGTCTTGCATGGCTTTATGAAGAATTATTTTCATAACCTCATTCATTCCAAGTATTTGAATGGCTTTACTGAGTTGCAATGTAGGATTGGTAATACAGACTTGGTTGCATTCTTTTAATACAAGAGAGGTTACCACAGCATCCTGTTTGATGAGCTTTTCTGCGTCATGGATGTGTGTGTCATCTGACTCTTTCATGCGTAGAAAATTTGCAGCTAAAGCAAAAGAATGGGTAAATTTTTTAGGGTTCATTGTGAAGAATTTAGGGCTAAATAAGAACAGGTTGAGTTCAATTTAAATTCTTTCGAATGTCAATATTTCAAGTAAAATATTTTTTAAATTACTTATCTATATTACTATAAAAAAATGATTTGTTTTATAGCATTAGTTCTTCTCCAAATAATTTTTTTATGAAAATTCTCTAATTCAATCATGAATAAAACAAAATTCTCTTCTCTAATTTTGAAGACAAAAAAGCCCAAAGAATGGATCTTTGAGCTTTTCATTTTTTTAAATTTTCGTTTATGCAATCAATAATTGTATCGATAGGATTGTAATAAATAATAAGAGTAATTGAGAATTAGAAAGATTTTTCATGTTTATTTGTTTCTATTTTAAATCTATTCTTAAAATGTTTAATTTATAGTATGTGTATTAAATACACTTACTACTAAATCATGAATTACCATTTTGTCAACGATGACTTTTGATTTTTACTGGGTCGTGAATTTGTATCTAAAAATGCTTGATGGCATACAGCGAATAATCTTTGGAACTTCCTTTAAATGGATTGAACCATTTCATTTAAAGGAATCCTTTTAGGGATCATCCCGAATGATTTCTAAATTTATCTTTTTCCTTTTAAAGGTCCAAGTCGGTCTGTATATTCCCAGTGCTTTGAGTATGATTACGAATCATTTTTATAAATGTTGGTAAGTTTCGCTTTCCATTAATCTTACCAATTCCCTTAATTCCGGCTGCTTCCTCTAAACTTCTGGGTTGAAAAATAGCTAGGCTCTCTAAAACTTGATTGGTGAATATGGTGTAGGGAGGAACACCCCCTCGGGCATTAGCAAGTTGAGTTCTTTTTAGTTTCAATTTTTTGAGTAAATCTAAATCCATTTCATTCGAACTATTTTGATGAAATGCTTTTTGTTCCTTGGAACTTCTATGCCTCAACATCTCATTTTTAATCGGCCAGGATAACTTGTAGTTTTCTTCTTTCCTCATCACCTGTAAGCCATAAGCGCTCAATGATAGTAGGGGATAATCTCCATTATCTATGGTTTCTATCAAATTTTCTTTTTCGAGTTCATCAAAGAGTTCGTTTAAGTATCGGCGTCCTTCATCTTTCAAAATTCCATAAGTGGATAAGTACTGCAGACCTCCTGATTTGATGCTTTCAGATTCACTTCCCATAAGGCATTGAAGAATCTTGTTTCGTCCATATTTTGGCTTCCAATAATCTCTTGAAACTTTTTCTGACATTCGAGCGATTCCGCTCAGAGCTTTTAAAACTATAATTGCCTCCTCTTTGTTTGCTTCTCGCAAATTATTCATGGAATTATTGTTACAATTGTCACATTTTTGACAGGCTTGACTCTTTTTTTCTCCAAAATAATGTAGAATCCATTGTTGACGACAATTTCTAGCGTAGGCGAGTTGGATAACAGACTTTAGTTTTCCACGATCTCGAGCTTCTTTTTCCTTAAGAGCTTCTTCATCTAGCTGTATTTGTGTGGGCCTTAATTTTGGATCTAGGATTCGAGTGCCTCTTATTCGAACCCCAGGAATATCAAAACGTTCTATACAATTCTGTCTGACTAAGATTGAAATCGCGGTTGAAATAGCCATCGGATTGACTTTATAAGGGAAACTGTCTTTTACAGTATCCATCGATACCTGCGCTACATTTTTATTATCCGCAAGCTCTGTTAAAACTTTGTAAGTATCGCGGATTACTTCCGTTCCAGGATTGCTTCCCTCAATAAAAAATTCTTGAACCCTTTTATCTGCATAATTAAACAACATTTCACATACGGACTCCTTGCCATCTCTACCAGCTCTTCCAGCTTCCTGATAGTAAGCCTCCACACTGCCGGGCATGTCAAAATGTGCAACAAATCGTATGTCATCTCGATCAATTCCCATTCCAAAGGCATTGGTAGCGATGACTAGATTACTTTTTTTTTGAATGAAAATGTCTTGAGTTCTATTTCTTTCGAATTCATTGAGTCCCCCATGGTAGGCAATGGATTCGTGTCCTAGTTCTTTCATCACTTCTTGGACCGCTTCAACATTTTTCCGAGTGGAACAATAAATGATTCCGGTTTTGTGAGCCATAATCAGAGTATTCAATCGCTGGTATTTGTGATCTTCGTTGTCTATGACTGTGATTTGAAATCTTAAATTTTTACGAGCAAATCCAGATACAAATTCTTTGGGATTTTTGAATCCTAGATTTTTTTGAATATCTGCACGAACTTCTGGAGTTGCTGTAGCTGTGAAGGCTGCAATCTTTTCAATCTTCAGGGATTGAATTACGCTGCCAAGCTTCATGTAGTCGGGTCTGAAATCATGACCCCATTGAGAAATGCAATGAGCTTCATCGATTGCTAGAAAAGAGATTGTAATATCCTTCAGCGCCTGAATAAAGCGAGCACTTCTAAATCGCTCCGGAGCAATATAGATGAGCTTGTATTTACCTTGAGCCATCCCATCAATAATGCTTCTTTGTTCCGATGGGCTAAGTAATGAACTAATTCCTGCTGCTGGCAATCCTTTAGCCTGCAATGAATCTACTTGATCTTTTATAAGGGCTATTAATGGAGAAACTACAATGGTCACTCCTTTGAAAAGAATTGCTGGCAGTTGGAAACATAAACTTTTTCCTCCACCAGTAGGCATTATGACCATAGTCTCATTAGCCTTAAGGATGTTCGAAATGATCTCCTCTTGGGGCTTTCTAAAATGGTCTAAGCCAAAATGGGTTTTTAATGTTTCTCTTATCTTATCCAAGCATCGAACCTATTAGAATTAACACTTGTTTGCGAGTGGATAATTCGTTGAAAAACATCCATTGTGCTGATAATTTGGCCTAAATTTGTAAGGTAATTCGAACCTGAAAAATATATTTTCAGTTAAAGATGAATCCTTTCAAGATGCTTTTTATTGATCGATACAGGAGGTCCTAGAACTTCAGACAATACGATCGCCTGCTTGAGGGACCCATTTTTAAAGTTGGGTCTCAAGGGGCTCTCAGATCTCACAAATTTTTCTGCTTTTAATTTTGTAGGCTTTTTAGAATGTAAAGTAGGTATAGGATGCGTTGTAGGCGAAGGTCGATTCGCTCTTATATTTTTTTCTGCAGATTGAAGGGAATCATAAGAATCCATGGATTCTTTTATTAAATTAGAATCCAAGGTATTCGCTTCAACATTTCTACGACTGGTATTTTTAGTGGAAGAGCTGTCTTTATTTCTGTTTAAATATCGATTCCATCTCTCTTGGGCCT
>CAJWYM010000026.1 GCA_913049555.1 uncultured Opitutia bacterium | reverse complement strand
TCAAGAAAAGAATTGAAGCGGTCTTATCTAAACAGTCCAAAAATCTATCACTTTTAGAAGACGAGGTTGAAATCAATCGCCTTGCAAGCAAAAAGGCTGGTTTTAAAAGAACAAGAGCTACCGCTGTTCACCAAACCTATAAACACTCTGTGAAGGTTGAAAGTCCCTCATCCAGACCATCGGGTAGATTTTCAGCATAAAATCTCGGAAAACTCCAAGCTTTAAAGCTGGGTAATTTTATGTATATTGATCCCCTACCTGTAAACGGTATCGAGTGAACATTTTGCAATCCGCTAATCATTGTAGTGGTTAATTATTTGTGTTCCTATTTACCTAGTCTAACAAGAGCTCTAACTCTTTTTTTCTACCACAATCTTTGACTTTAAAAACTATAATTCTAAACGTTAATCCTATTTCCACTTTTTGTATTTTAACATACTTGCAAAATTGTTTAGATACAGTTTGAGGTTACTTATTAAACTCAAACTTTTCGTTTTGAATTACAAATAGTAAAATTCAGGTTTATTAATGCGCAATTTGAATTAGAGACAATCAAATTACACCTTTAAACCCAATCAAACAAAAGGCGTACCTCAAAATGAAATACGCCTTTTAACAAACTACAAACTAAACGAAACAACAAACCATAATTTCAAAATATTGTTTACATAGATTTAGACTCTTGGTTGAGAAAAACGTTCAATTTATTTTAATTTTTTTAGACAGCTTTTTTACAATGCAAAAAAACCACGAATTTGATTGATTAAATGCTGGGTAGCATGTTCGCTCTCTTTGGAGTTTAGCTCTTCAGAGGAAACTCGATTTCGTAGTTTTCGATCCACTAAAACCCCGCTTAGTTCCTCAGCAAAACTTGGGTACTTGGCAACTAAAGGTGCAAAATCCTCTTTCGTGATTTCAATCAAGCGACTCTCTGTTGTTGAAATAACAGTTGCCGTTCGAGCTTCTCCTGTCAATAAAGACATTTCACCGAAGATTTTACCAGGTCCCATTCGGGCAACCTCAATTTCTTTACCTTCAGCAATTTCAATCCAAATTTCAACGGTTCCCTCTAAAATTATGAATAAAGACTCCCCATCATCTCCCTGTCTGATAATTTTTTCCTGAGATTTATACAACCCCATAGAAACCCCATTTAGGAGCTCCAGTACTTCAGACTTCTTAAAAGGTCGAAAAATATCAATGTCTAACATCAATTCAGCCGGATCGTGAAACCCATCTTTCAAGACTGGCGATTCGCGCTGAATCATCTCAATTTGACTTCTATTAGAGGCTAGAGTAATACCAGCCCGATTAAGATGATTCCAAACATATTTCCAAGCAATCGTTAAATAGTCATCCCTTCTTTCATAATCCCGGACAGCAAAAGTGATCGAATAAGTAACAGAATGAGAACCCACCTCAATGTCCACCGTGGGTTTAGGTTCTTTTAACATTTCCTCTGTATCCATGACTGCATCCATCAAAATCTTCTCCACTCTCTCTGGGCGGTGCGCTAAATCTATCTGCAAAGACATTTCTAATAAAAAGAGATCATCTGGATAGTGAAAATTATGTATATGAGAATCGGATACGACACTATTAGGGATACATAAAACGGATTCATCTCTGGTTTCTAGTCGAGTGGTTCTCCAATTTGTTTCCAAAACTTTTCCCTCTTGCTCCCCTACCTTCACCCAATCCCCTATTTTGAATGGCTTTTCTAAGCTGATCGTAATTCCGGAAATTATATTTGATAAATTCATCTGTAAGGCTAGACCAATAATGGCTGCAATCATACCGGACGTTGCCAAAAGACCAGTAACTTTCATATCGAAAACAAAAGCCATAACCCCAAATGAGGCACTGCTTAAAATAATAATAGAGATTGTTGAAATCAATAACCTGGGGATTTCATTCCCTGAGGATTTTTCAATGGGTTTCCAGACAAAAATCTTTAAAACCGTTATCAAATTGATTGCCGGAATCAACCACCATAAAACATCAAAAAGAGTTACAATCGTCTCTAGATTGTAGGACGAGACTTGTTTTCCTTGTAGATACAGAATAAGCAATACCTCTAAAGAAAGCAGTAACATCAAATCGCAAACAGCCTGTAAAACCCAGATAAAACGAGGAAACAGACGAACGATCGGAATTCGATCGTTAAACGCATAAACAACGATCATAATTAAACTTAAGTCTAGCAAAAAGTAGGCGATTTCTTCAGAAATTCCATTTCTCAGGGTCAGTTGATTTTTTTTCAAATGGAGCAAATAATTAAACTGTGAGTAGTGAACTCCCTCTTTTTGTGAGTTTAGGTATTCAAGATTTCCAAGAGTTGGGAACTTTGAAGCATTTTGAAATGCCTCTGCTTTCACAATTCCAAAATTAATTGAAGATTCTAGCCAATTTTCTATATTGGTCAGTCGATTCAATAGACCATTGCTTTCCAGAATTCCCATCCCAATAACATCCACCACGAAAATCAATTTATTCCTAGATTGGTTTTTATTTCTAAAAGAAAGGCCAAGAACTTCCTCATCAAATTGTTCGCGGCCCGTAAAATTCAGCTTAAATTTTCCCCTTATTTTGTAGAGATCATACTTGAGGCCCCCTTGTTGATTGCTCTCAATAGGATCTCCAATTTCAATCACATCCTTTGAATTAATAAATTCTAACGACTTTGCGTCAAAGTCTCCACGATAACGAAACCATAAATAAAAATCCATATCGGCCACCATTTCATCCATTTTAATTTCATGAATGTTGAGAAGCTCCATACCTGTATAAACGACCTGAGTTTGATAGAAATATTGATTCTCAAGCTGAATGATTTGTCCCGAATTTGAAACTTCTTCCAAGTTATTAAACTCGTTTATATCTGGAACGACTTGCAATTGATTCAAAGCGGATACAATTCTTTGACTTCGATAAGTTCCCATAGAAATAGGTTTTATCACATCTCCTGTAATATTGAAAAAATTGGGTCCTGTAACTCCAGGAATGGCAAACTCCATACTATTCATTGAAATCAAATGTTCACGAATCTGCTTTCTTTCCATGCGAAGTGCACTCATTTCCCCAGAAATCTCTTTTTCATCTGCGGAAACCAGCAGTAGACGGATTGCATCATAAGAGTAAGCAGAAATCCAGTTGGGTTCCCTTTCATATTCTGACTCAAAATCAGATCGAAACGTTTGAGCAAGCTCATTGGCACTGTCATAAATCAGGGGCGTTGCCACCACAATTCCATTGCTGTAATATCCTGGGCTTAGTTTTTCTCTAGGCGCCAGAGCAAGCAATTCGGTAAATTTTGGGTTTGAAAGCTTGTCAGAGGCAATGATCGAATTTTTTATACCCTCATCTTTCAGTCTTTTTACTAATTTCGCTCCAATTTCAGGACCACATGCTAAAAAAATGAAATCCTTTATTGGGGTATTTTTGAGTTTTTTAACAACAGATTTTAAATCTTGGGAAAAAGCGGTCTCTACGTCTGGATCAAACGAAACGAAATCTGCAACGTCAATTTCTAATCGAACGGCTTCTTTTCCAAAAGTTTGAGCTAGGTCACGACCATAATTTGAATCCTCAAATAACACATGAACCGTATCGATGCCAAATACACGATCACAATAATTTGCTAAAAATCGGCCCTGCATTGAATCACTAGACAGGTTCCGGAAATACCAATCATTATTTGCAGTCAAGTAAGGAGCAGTGGCAGTGGGTGAAATAACAGGAATTCCGTACTTCTGATATATTTTTCCGGCTGCGTAGGAACAAGGACTACTGTAATGACCTAAAACAGCAAACGCTTGATTTGCCTCCACAATGTCGATTGCTATATCATTTGCTCGAAGCGGATCATTGTGATCATCATAAATTTCAAGGGCCACTTTTTTGCCGTCAATCCCACCAGAGCGATTCACTTCGTCGACATACAACCTAGCACCGTCAACCATTGACTGACCCAAGGAGCTTGATTCCCCTGAGATTGGAGCGACTACTGCAATTGTGAGTTCCAACTCTTTATCAAAATTCGAGACCTTGCTGAAAAGCATAAGTAAGACCCGAACAACAATAAATAAAATGAAAATCTTCTTCATTTATAAAATACCTCACTCATTTAAGAAGAGGCTCTAGGGGGCAATTGATTGTTCAAATCCAATTGAGACCAAATTTGTTGAAGAGTATCTTGAATAGAACGAAAAGTAAAAATTTGAGAATGATCGGAAGACTTTGCAAACTCAGTTGCAACAAAACTACCTGCATTAATAAAATATACTTGAATCCCAGCACTCACCAAAGATCGCCTTAGTTGAAGAATTCTCTCAACACTTTTTGAGCTTTTATCGACGGACAAACCTGTTAAAGACAAAAGGACGAATTTATTTTCTGAACGGATCATCATTTCTAGGAATTTGGTATGTTGTGATTCCCAATTATCGTTTATAAAACAGTTTATGTAGGGTAAATAAATAATTTGGTTCCATATTGGAACAACCGTCAATGGCAGACCTTTCGAGTTTCTAATGAGATCTTTAAAGATTTTTTCGGTCTTAACACTTTTTTCTGGTTCAGCACTCAATTCTTCATTTTCTTCATCTACATATTTCTGAATCTCAAGTTTTAGAAATTTAGCTTCTTGGTCTAATTTTTCACATCGATCTAAAACCTTGTCTCGATTTTGCTGAATATTTTTCAGGTTTTGTTTGATGACTTCTTTTTCTTTTTTTCCTCTTTCATGGATTCCTAAAATTTGTTGTAAGAGTGAGACCATTTGATTTTGAATCGAACCAAATTCATTTGCCTCGAATCTGACCGCTGACATCTCTTTAAGATGCAACCAATTCGATTTTTCAATTGCTGCAATCAATGAATCCAAATGACTCTTTAATTGAGAAAGTGGCTGTTTTATGAATCGATTCAACAAACATGAAATTAAGAATAAAACGACGATACCACTTCCAATCCAATTCAAATAGAAGAGACGAGTTACCGCTGAGGCAACAGAGGTTTCATAGCTGGAGGGGACTACAATTCCTAATTTCCAATAAGTATCAGGGACATAAAAAGTATACAAAGCACAAGAGTCTTGGATGACAAAATCGTCAGAAAATTCTTTCCGAGAAAAAAAAGTAGCTCGAATGAGTGGATCCATACCAATTGCAAGGGATAATTTTAAATAATCCTCATCCAGATCATCCACCTTCAGATCGCTCCATCTATCAGAATTATAACTCGGCATCTGAACCGCGGCCTCTAAAACAGATTCCTTCATGTTATCAAAAACGTCATTAATGGGTTCAAAATTTTCATACATTTCCTTGAAATCATTTGTATTTCTAAACCTTGTACCTTGGGTTCTTTTTTTCATTTTTGCAGAGGAAACCAACATTTGATTGGATTGGTCTGTAATGAAGATGTAAGAGCCATCAATATCTTTTTCTAGTTTTTCTGTAATTGCATTCAGACCTGTAAGTTGAAGGTCTATGGAAACCAAAAGCTCCTGATTATTTTTAAGAACGGTTTTATAGATTCCAGTTACCACGAGTTCGTTACTAAAGTTATCTAAATGAGCCCGATTCCAGTACAATCGGTTGGGCTCGAAAATTTTACCAATGCGATACCATTCAAACTTCCCTAAATCCTCTTGTTTCACCGACACTTGATCCCATGACAATCCTTGACTACGACTCCAGCTTTTTCCTTGTTTGTCTGCCAGACCATAAACCGTAATAGATCGGATTCGGGTGTCTTTATTCAAGCCCAACATATTTAAAATAGCCCCTTCGAAATCGTCGGGTTTGGACCATAATTCGTTGGAAACCCCTACAATAGATTTCAAAAAGGTTTCATACTCCCGCATCCTAGACAAAATTCGATAAACTAAATTGTCTCCAACGTTCTGAATCGATTTAAAGGATTCCTCAATAATGGGTTGACGCCCAAAGTGGTGCATTAAAATTCCGTTGCTAAGGATTCCTAAGAGAAGACAAAAAGCAATGCCAATCAAGATCTTCTTTTTTAAACTATTCATTGATTGAGAGGATTGATAGGATCAAGAATGCCAATAAAACCCTTGTAACAAAATTCTGAAAAGAAAAATCGTTGACGATTAGAGGAGAGTTGCTCTTGTATAGAGGATCCATTGGGCAATAAAAGTGGGTAGGATTTTAATTTTTCTCAAATACCGAATTCATGCAAGATCAAAGATATTAAAAGTTAGGCACTTGGAAAACCTTACTATGAAATTCATTCGATTTTTGCTCCTATGTATGTTCCCTATGTTCTCTCCTTTTATAATTGCTGAAACGGAGTATAAAATTGAAATAGGAAACAACAAAGACTGGATAGGATTGGATTCCCGAAAAATCATTTCCGAATATTTATCAAAGAACCCTAAAATGTTTGAGAGATTAACCAATCCTAACTTCACAGTTGTAGATCAGGATTGGGGATATTATGACCAATTTTATCGAGATAAAGATGCGATGATTCATTTATTAGCAAAACAAACTAAAATGATGGTCGAGTTGGGACAAATCCAGTCTTTAGACAAACTATTCCATCCAAAGTATGGTATCGGCTCTAAAAATCACAAAGATAAAGGAACGATCAATGATGTTTTTTCTGTGTTTGGTCATCCTGTAAGAAAGTGGATCCTTCAAGGAAGTTCTGCCAATACAATCACAGTGTATCATTTATTTAGAGAAACTGTAAAAAATGAATTAAAAGCATTTGCCAGATCTCAAAAACTAGATTGGCACAAACAAAAAATACAGATTAAGAAAAATCAAATCCTACAATTTTTAATGAGGAACCATCCTCAAAAAACAAAAAAATTACAAGAGAGGCTTGTTGAAATCAACCTATCTCTAGAAACCCTCATATTAAGAACCCTCCAAACCCATCTGCTTTCCTAGTAGGTGACACTTTTTGAAGCAGTATGACTGGATGCACTTCTTATAGAAATACAATCTTGGTAAAATTTTACAAATAAGCACTTGTGATACTTTCTTGGCACTGTTTGATAGTTTCAAAATTTCCTTGAAAAAGTAGCTCCCCTCCTTTTTCTCCCCCTTCAGGACCCAATTCAATCAACCAGTCCATTTCAGCTAATAAATCCGTATTGTGCTCTATAATAAGTACCGAATGCCCTTGGTCTACCAGATGATGCAACACTTCAATCAATCGTTTGCAGTCAGATAAATGCAAACCAATACTGGGCTCTTCTAGAACATAAAGGGTTTCTCGCCCTTTGGCGGATTGAAGGTCGCTGTAACCTCCTCCCTTTGAAAGTTCTGAGACTATTTTCATCCTTTGAGCTTCACCCCCTGATAAAGTCGGCGAGGATTGACCCAATCGAATGTACCCCAATCCAGCTTGGACCATCCATTCACAAATCTCTTTTGGTTTTTTATGTGCTTCAAAGAAAAGGAGCGCTTCTTCAAAACTTAGTTGCATGACCTCTGAAATACTTTTGCCTTTGTAGAGAATTTCGTTGGTTTCTTGACTGTAGCGATTTCCATCGCATTCCTCACAATTGACATACGCTTTGGGTAAAAAGTTCATTTCTACTCCAACTTTTCCCAAACCTCCACAAGTTTCACATCGACCCCCTTTAACGTTGAATGAAAAACGTCCCCTGTCAAAACCACGAATTTTTGATTCAGGTAAAGAAGTAAAAATTTTACGGATCCAATCATACAAACCAATATAAGTTGCAGGGACTGAACGAGGGGTTTTTCCTATTGGAGACTGATCTACCTCCAATACACGTGTGATTTTATTTCCATTTATTAATTCCCTAAAAGGACATTTCTCCTCATGGTTCGAGAACTTCAAGAAAGTTTTTGCATTCAATTTATTGAGTCTTTTCTCAATCGACAATTGCAAGGAGGGCAATAAAACTTCTTTTACCAAGGTCGATTTGCCGGCACCCGAGACTCCACAAATACCAATCAATCGATTCAAGGGGAATTGAACATTCAGATTTTTTAAATTTCTGAGCGAAGCCCCTTTAAGATCGATCCAATTCGGGTCCAACCCCTTTTTCGACCTTTTAACCTCCCGATAATTCCCTCTCATCGGATGCTCCATACCTTCTTTGAGCATTTTGCCCGTAAGAGATTTAGCTGATTGTATCAACTTTTTGGGAGTTCCTTGAGCCACGACTTCACCCCCATGAATTCCAGCACCAGGACCCATATCAATGATTTGATCACAACGCCTCATGATTGCCTCATCATGCTCCACAACCAAAACCGTATTCCCACGGTCCCTCAATGCTTCAAGAGCTTGCATCAACTTGTCATTGTCTCTTGCATGCAAACCGATCGAAGGTTCGTCCAAAACATATAATACTCCTGATAGATAGGAGCCAAGCTGAGATGCTAAACGAATTCTTTGTGCCTCCCCACCTGACAAAGTAGTCGCCGATCTATCTAGAGATAAATAACTCAAGCCAACTTCTTCCATAAAGTTTAGACGTTCATGAATCTCGGGTAAAATACTCTCCAAGATAGGCTTTACTCTTTTTTTGTGAACAATTTGATCCAATTTCTTTAATAAATTTTGAACAGAAAGCTTTAATAATTCAGGCAATCGAATGACACCCCCATCCTCAAGGTCTAAAACGACCAATCGACTCAGGTCGTTTAATCTTTCTCCTTCACAACTGGAACATTCGCCCAGATCTATCCATTGGCCTTTCTTAACTTCTTTCCAAATTCGACCATGCCCTTGGCATTTCTCGCACCATCCACGAGTTGAATTCCATGAAAAATCTTTAGGATCCAGTTCTTGAAAAGCATCCCCGGTTTCCGGATCTGAATTTTTAGTGGAAAACCAAGAAATCTCATTCCCTTCACTATCCGAGATCAGACAAGTGTCCCCTCCTAAATGTAAGACTTTTTCAATCTGTTCTCGAAATTTGTTTTTATTTTTAGAATCTAATTTATTGGCTCCTTCAATTCCAAAATCTGCGATTACTACCTCAACCGAGTGTTCCTTGTAACGATCTAATCCTATGAAATCCTTTATTAGAATAATCTCGCCATCGCAGCGAAGCGCAGAATACCCCAAATTTTCAGCCCAATTAGCAACGGGCTCATGATGCCCTTTTCTTTTCCGAATTCTAGGGGCTAACAAATAAAGGTGGGGACTTTTTTTATTGGATTCAATGGTTTTGTATAGTCGACCCAGAATCTCATCCAGAGATTGATTTTCAACCCGATTGCCGGTGGCAGGGTTTACAATCACTCCTGCTCGAGCATACAGCAATCTAAGATAGTGAGCTACCTCCGTAATTGTGGCTACCGTTGATTTACGATTGCCAACAGTCTGCCGTTGCTGAATAGCAACGGAAGGAGAAAGACCGTACACTCCTCGAACGGATGGTTTATTCAATTGCTCCACAAATTGCCTTGTATAGGAGGACAAAGATTCCATAAATCGCCTCTGTCCTTCTGAAAATAGAATGTCAAAAGCTAAGGTGGATTTACCGGAACCAGAGACACCCGTAATTACAGTGAGTTGATTGGGTTCAATTTGGACCGATACATTTTTAAGATTATTTTCAGTGGCCTCCACAATTTCAATAGCTCTGGAACCCTTGCTTTGGAATCGTTTCCTGTAAGAAGTCGATGAAGAGAATTCTTCCACTTTACAATCAGAAACCACGCTCTTTTTCATCTTCAAAGCTTCAGACAAAAATGGAGCGGTGAATGAATCCCCTTGGGCAATCCTCTCGGGTGTTCCAGAACCGACAAGAGAACCCCCTCGAGCTCCTGATTCAGGTCCAAGCTCCAAGATCCAATCCGCGGACTTTAGAACATCGATTTGATGCTCAATGACAATCAAGCTATTTCCTCGATCCACTAATTTTTGAAAAACTTGAAGCAAAACCCCTATATCCTCCCGATGCAATCCAGTTGTGGGTTCATCCAGCAGTAAAATTCTATGCTCCTTCAAACCCACTTTCTTAGATTCTAAGTATCGGACTAATTTTAATCTTTGAGCCTCTCCTCCGGAGAGGGTTGAAAGAGTTTGACCCATTCGCAAATACCCAAGGCCAACCGACTGTATGATACCTAATCGATTCACAATCTTGGGAAATTCTCCAAAAAAATCAACCGCCTGATTCACGGTCAAATCCATAACTTCAAGGACATTTTTTCCTTTGAAATGAACTGACAATACCTCATCATTGAACCGTTTGCCATTACAACTGGGACAAGTAACAAAAACGTCTGAAAGGAATTGCATTTCCACTTTGACTTCACCCATACCCCCACATTCTTGACAGCGACCCGTTCCACTGTTGAATGAAAAGCTTCCTGGCTTAAGGTCTCCACTATTTTCAAAGGATATTTTTGAATATAATTTTCTAACCTCCTCCCAAGCTTTGCTATAAATACCAATATTAGACCTGGAAGATCTGCTTAAAGGAGTCTGATCCACAAAAACAACTTCAGAAAATGCAATCGTAGTTCCAATATCTTTAAATTTTGCAATGTCTTTCACCCGCTTACCGTGAAGAGCTAAGAGACCTTGATGAATCGCCGAATTCATTAAAGTAGACTTGCCTGAACCCGATACTCCACTCAAACAAACAAATCGGTGCAAAGGAATTGATACATCTAGACCCTTTAAGTTATTTTTGACAATTCCCTTTAGCCAAAGTTCTGGAGTTTGATTCTTTCCACTTTTAACAATTTTTCTACGCTGATTTCTACATTCCACTTCTTTTTTCCCAGAAAGATATAAACCCGTCAGAGATTTAGAACTTTTTAGAATCTTTTTAGCATGGTCTGCAAATACGATATACCCCCCACGCTCTCCAGGTTTTGGACCCACTTCTACCAAAAAATCTGCTGCCTTCATAATCGCCTCGTCATGCTCAACAACGACCACTGTATTTCCTAGGCGGGTCAACCGACGTAGAATTTTCACCAAGCGACCAATATCTCTGGAGTGCAATCCTATAGAGGGCTCATCTAAAACAAAAATAGTATCTGTCAAGGACGTCCCAATACAACTGGTAAGATTGACCCTCTGAATTTCACCACCACTTAAAGTTCTGCTCGTTCGATCTAAAGTTAAATATCCTAATCCAACCTCAACCAAAAACCCTAGACGAGTCACAATCTCCCTGAGTGCAACCGGTAAAAAGTCATATTCCTCCACTCCAGCAATAGAGTTGCTACGATTGATTAAAGTTAAGAGATTTTCAATGGGCATTTGATAGAGATCCGGAAGAGTGTGACCCTGCCATTTCCACCACAGAGCTTCTTTTCTCAATCGTTTGCCATGACAACTCGGGCAAATATTGTAAGTGCGGAAACGTGACAAAAACATCCGAACATGCATTTTGTAGGTCTTCGTTTCTAACCAATCAAAAAAACTTTTCACTCCAAACCATTGACCTGATTCCTCAATATAATCTTGATCTCCATGGAACACATAGTCTTTAACCTGCTCTGGCAATTGATACCAAGGCGTATCGAGTGAAAACTTTTTCCTTTTAAAATTTCGAAGTAAATTGTTGAAAACATCTCCCCCAGCAAAGCCCTCTATTGGCTTCAAGGCTCCCTCTGAAATTGATAAATTCTTGTCTGCAATTACAGATTTGTAATCAATTTCTATCGAGTATCCAAATCCTTTACATTCTGGACATGCCCCGATAGGAGAATTGAATGAAAACAATGAAGGGGATGAATGTTGAAACTTTTTGCCAGAATCCGAATAAAAACCTTCATAAAAGAATTCACTTTTTGAAATGGAAGCATCTTCATCTTTAGAGACCCAAAGACAATTTTTGCCCGCTTTAAAACTTTGCTCCACAGCTTCAAGCAATCGGGCTTTATAATTTTCAAGAACAGAAATTCGATCCTGCACGATGTAAAGATTTTCAGCATCTGTTAGAAAATCTTCGACTCTCTTTGAATGAATCTTGTGAACCCCATCCTCCAAAAGACATCTAGAATATCCTTGCGCCAAAAGAACCTCTAACAACGAGTTCCATGAACTCTTTCCTTTTTTGACACAAAAGCCAACCAATATTCTTTGACCTAAATAGCAGCCAAGAAAGTTTTCAACAACCCTTTTACGATTGTTGTCCTCAATTTTTTTCCCACTTTCAGGATCTATTAAGTCAGCATTTTCTGAAAACCATACTTTAAAATAATCCGTCAACTCTGTCATCGTTCCCACGGTGGATCGAGAGGTTCGAATAGCATGCGTTTGTTCAATAGCTATCGAGGGGCGAATATTTTCAATCTCATCCAAATCCGGTCGATCTAGTGTATCCATAAATTGACGAACATAAGGACTGAAAGTTTCAACATACCTTCGCTGCCCCTCTGCATGTAAAGTATCAAAAACCAAAGAAGACTTTCCTGCCCCACTCACTCCTGTAACAACTGTCAACTTCCGCAATGGGATCTTAAGATCGACCCCTTTTAGATTGTTTTGGCGAACCCCTTTGAGGTTTATAAAGTCTATAGATCTAGTCATTCTGTTGATAGAGTCCCTGTTTCTTAATAAAATTCCATACCTTGGGAGAAACCAATTTACGAGCCTCTTTATATAACTCTTTTTTCATTTTATCACGAAACAAAGAGGAGGAAAGAACCTGATTATAAGAGCGTTTTATAGGCAACCATAGATGAGGCTCTTGCAGGCACCATTTCCCAGATTCCAACAAAGGTTCTCCCGGTCGCTCCATAACTAAGAAAGATACTAAACTCTGTAACTCTCGCCAAGACTTCCAATTATGAAAATAATTCGCATTGTCAGTTCCGATGAGAAAGAACAAATCCTCCACCTCCCCATAATGATCCAACCACGCTTGGATCAAATCAATGGTTGCCCCAGTAAGTTGGTTTTTAATTTCAAAATTTGAAACACGAACGCCCTTCCAGTTCCGAAACATGCGCCTGCACATTTCTAAACGAATTTTTGACAATTCGAGTTCTTTTCCGTGAAAATGATCGAAACACGGTAAAAGAATAATTTCTTGAAATCCAGCCTCCTCCAGTCGACTAATCACAGTTCCATGACCCAAAGTTACTGGATTGAAAGATCCACCAAAAATTACTTTCTTAGACATAATTATAATATCGCGAGATTCGATCCAACTACACAAGAAAAATACTTTCTTGGTTGCATTTAGAAATAACTATGTCACATTTAATTAAACCAACAATGGAGGTAATTAGGCATGAGTAATTCCGATTTTGATAAATTTTTTGATGGTGATTGGGAAGATACTGGTGATTTAGACTGGAATGAGAGTGACTGGAACAAGTTCCTAGTTTCTATTGATCAAAGTGTTCAAGAATTTACTTTAAAATACAAGGAACTCAGTGGTCAAAAAGACCGACTCGATCACACCGCTTTTAAAATGGGTTGGAGTGCTTTAGACTGGGATCAAAACGATTCTGAAAGACAATCAGATGCTTTGATAAAAGCTTTTGAAAATTTCATGAATTTAGAGGAGGATGAAACCTTCAACGAGCCCCTCAGTCTCAATAAGCATCCTGCATTCATAGCAATCGAAGGATTGATACATAGCCTTTTAAGCGACTTGGAAAAATGGCTCCACACCGAAAATCCGCGAATCACTGCCTTGGATATTTTTAGATTGTCCAACTGTTTGCACAAAATGGAACTTGAATCCATTTTAGGCGTCAATGCTCTGGACCTCGGTGACTTAACCTTAGCTATCGCTCACCTAAAAAGATCTTTTTTAGAGCTTAACAAAGCCTTTTCATTTATTGGAACTATTAAAAATAATAAATTCCAACAAGAATCATATGCACATCTTTTTGATCTCAGAGAGCTTTGGTTACGGGTAATCCAAGATTGCAAGCGCAAGCCATTTGATCAAGACGATTCTTTTGATTTCAATGACGAAGACGAGGACGATTTGCCGTTCTAAACTCTCTTTAGTTTTTCATTATGTCTTTGTCCCTTTTTTCATTGTTTCAATGAATTGACAGTAAATTAAGTTTTAGCATTTAGTGACTTTGAACAAGTTGCCCTTTCATTGATTCATCAATCAATAATGATTGCTAGCACATTTTATTTGTCCGACAAGGATCTATAGAATCCACTCCAAGGTGTATCTATTTTTAAAATCTGGATTTTTTCTAATCAATCTCTATGTTTAGTTTGTATTCTAAACAGAAATTCAGCTCTTCATCATTATTAACTATGGCTTACCATCACAAAATTACTGGGCAAGTGGAATTCTCAGAGACAGACATGGCTGGCATTGTTCACTTCTCAAACTTCTTTCGCTATATGGAGAGAGCAGAAGCTTCTTTCTTTAGAGAACTTGGATTTCCATTGGTTTACATTGGCAACGATGAAACCCGAGGTTGGCCTAGGGTTCGAGCAAATGCCTCTTTTCAAGCACCCCTATACTTTGAAGAAGAGTTTGAAGTTCATCTCTATATAAAAGCGATTAAAATCCGTGCTATCGAATTTTTCTTTAGAATTAATAAATTGGAAAAAAATTCTAAAATTCAGGTTGCTAAAGGCGGTTTTACAACCGTTTATGTTCGCCGAGATCCAGATTCTATGGATATGAATCCAATCCAGCTCCCAGCAGAATTGTTAAACAAATTGGAAGAATGTCCTCAAGAATCTATGAACCCAATTAGGAATGTTCCAAGAAACGATTAGCAACCAAGAAGTCAATGATCTTCCTTTGGTTCGTTATGAAGGCAGAATTCAACTTATTCAGAAAATAGAGGATGCAGAAAAAGCTGCAAAAATATTATTAAATGAAAAAGTTTTAGGTTTTGATACTGAGAGCCAACCTACCTTTAAAAAAGGTGATAAACACTTACCCGCACTGATTCAACTTGGAACGGAGGAATGTGTTTATTTATTTCAATTGAATCATTTAAAATCGATAGATTGGGCCCTTCCTATCCTAACAAATTCTGATATTTTAAAAGTAGGGGTTGCCTTACATGATGACATTATAGAACTCCAAGAATACTCGCACTTCATCGCTGCAGGTTTTTTAAACATTCCAAAGATGTCTCAAAATCTAGGGATTTCAAATACTGGATTGAGAAAATTAACAGCCATTATTCTCAAATCAAGAGTTTCTAAAGGTTCGCAAGTTTCAAACTGGGGCAATAGAAAATTGAGTGTTCAGCAAATTCAATATGCAGCGACGGACGCATGGATTAGTTTAAAATTGTACAAAAAGTTACTTCAATATCAATAAGCAATCATTCGTGTTAGAGGGGGAATGTTTTTACCCTCTAATTCAAACGCACTGATTCAGTTTTCGTTTCACCCTGTAGATCTGCTACATTGGTGTCCAAACTCTCCATTTTTTCCTTAAATAATTTGAGTCTGGATTCTTCGTTGACAATCAATCGATCTAAATCTTGAACCGCTAGCTTAAGAGGTTTAACCACCAGATTAAAATCTGAAAATTCATTTTGTTGATTCCTTGCCTGTATTAAATGAGTCTCTAACTTTAACTCTAGGATTTCTAACTTTTCATCATAACCATTCGCTAGAGCCCTCCACTTTTCATAATTCAACTTTACTTCGTCTCTCAAGGCCTGGTCTCGAATTTGAACCGGAAAATGCTTTAAGTAAATAATCTGATGCAAGCGGTTTTGATTGCCATTGAGATCATTGATTTTGGGTTGCAACAACCGATCTACGATTAATTCTGATCGAGCCTTTAAACTTCCTCTGGCCACCACGCTGCTGTCACCATCCTTAAAAAAATCCGTTTCAAATACTTTTTCAGCTGAATCCGTTTCTAAAATGGGCTCTAACAAAACATTCTCTAGAATAAATTGATTTATTTTTTTCACCGTTTCCAATTGGATCGATTTCAAGTCCTTTTCTAAGGACTTTTTAGCCTCCTTGTGTATGTGAATTTGGTTTTTGATTCTTTTAAAGTTCTCACTGGCCTCATGTTGAAATTCGGATTGGGCTTTTTCTGCAAAAGCAGGATATCGTTCATAATAACTATTCAGTGTGTTTTCAGACAATTCTTTACGAATCAATAAATCTGAGACCCTTTTTTTTGTTTTTTCATATTCCAAATTAAGACTCACATAGTCATTCAGACTTTTATCCAATATAACCTGAATATCAGATATTTTTTTACCCTCTAAAAGAGCTCGGACTTCAGCGGACATGTTAATGGATGAAATATTTTTTAGGTCAACGTCCAAATGAAAATCTCCAAGATCAGCAGAGCGAAAAACTAATAATTCTTTAGATGTCGGCAATGGATATCGATGACTGTCAAAATTATGCAATGGTTTGGGCATAATTGTACTTCCTGCGATTAATACTTCGACCTTATTTACTAAATCGGAATCTAAATCGATGAAATAAGGGGTTCCCTCAGGTTCTTTGGACAACCAACCAAAACAAAAATAGCCAAAAGTTGAAAGCAATAAAACGAGAACAAATAAAGATGCAAATCGAGCAACACTTCGACTCTCATTCTGAACATTTTTTCTACTCTCTATAAATCGAATATGCTCCAATACTTCTTGCTCCAACCTTTCCTTAAAGAGACAAGAAGGCAAACGAGTGATTTTCTTCTGAATTTTTTCAATAGACATCCTCACTTCCTCCTCACCTACAATGCTTGTTCCATTTTTAAGGATTAATTTGAAAAATGAAGGATCTTCATCGTTGAGAGATAATTTCTCAACACATTTTTCCATCTCTTGCCTAACTTGAGTAAACTGATGAATGAACTTGGTAAAATCTACGTAACCAATATCTGAAAAACGTCGATTGCTTTGGGCAAAACTTTTTTCTGCCTCTCGAATATGACCGGTAAAAAGCTTCTTTCTGCACTCACCCAGTAAGAATTGATCGTTTTTGTAATCTTTAAAAAGTTTTTCAATTTGTTCTTCTCGAGCGGAAAGTATTTTTAGCGTTTCCTCATAAAAAGATCCTTCTTTTTTTGAAAACTTCGCCAACTCTTTGATCTCATAAATCGATAGGGGGAGTTCTGTTTTGGAAAAAGTTGCGTAATTCAACAAGAATGAACCTTCTAACTCCGAACCCTCTTCGATATTTTGAGGAAATTCACACCCAAACTTTAACACTAAGTCGTTGAGTTCTTTTTTCTTTTCATTCAGTTCAATCTTCCAATTATTAAGATCCTCATAATGGATTTTATATCTTTGAGTAGGAATGGAGGATAAAGAATTTTTTAATTCACCAATTAATTGGGTAGCCTCTCCGATCAATTGTTTGAAATCATCGAAACTATCTTCACCAATTTTTTTTAATTCATCAAAAGAAATCCCTTCAATAGAAAGTGTTTTTTTAACTTTTTCTAGAAAGGATTGGCGAATCAATTGAATTTGGAATAACCAATCCCCTCCCATTTTGATGCTCAGATCTTCAATATAACTGATCGCAAGGTCTTTTAAAACGAAACGCTGTCTAAAAGCGGCGGAATCAGAATCTCGCTTAAAATCGGAATCCATAAATTCACGTAATAAATCCAAACTTGTGACTAGAACTTGCTCCCTCTTTGCTTTTAGAAAACTTAAATTCCGATTTAATTCAGAAATCTCTAATTGCTCAATTTTTACCTGAACTCGAGATTGTTCCAGAAGTAATTGTGTATTTTCAGAAATTTTTCCGTTGAGAATCTCTAACTGATCCCCAAAAAGACGGCGAACTCGATGGTTTCTTTTAATAAGCAATTCATCATCTTTCAGGATTTCTGTGGACAACTCATGCAACAACTCTAACTGTCTGAAAAAACTCAATATCTAAAAACGTGTTCCTTTATGAAATGATTCCTGCTTATAGAGCAAGAATCATTGAAAACTGAGAGAAAAACTTTATACTGAAAAGGGTAAACTTAGGAAAAGATTCAATATCACAAAATCGATGTTCAATTGCGTCTGTTTCTAATGTAATCTACTAAAGTCACATGAAACATGCTGACTGCAAACCAACAGGTTCCACCAAGAGGAATCGCTGAAAAAGCAGCCCACAACTTGATTTGCGTTTCTGACTCAGAGGGGACATGAGAACGTAGCACAAAGGCCATGAATACATAAAAAGCCAATGCAATCATAATATCAATCACTGCACCGGTGTTTGATATCAACTTAATCTTATTTTGAGTGCTCATATAAATACAATATGGAGCAAAATATTTATTATTCCAATAAAAAATTCAACTAATAATAAAAGCTTTAAAATTCCCTATAAAAATAAAAACTACCAATCAGTATGTTGCTTTTTAGTTAAGAAAGTCCAAGCAAGAATTCTACTCTTCTTTTGTCCCTGACTCATTTCTATAATTTTATAATCCTTCACACCCTTTCTCTTTACCAAGGACACTAGGGGTCTAAGATTTTCTTTTCTAGATACCAAGCTTGTAAACCAGCGAACTTGATTCTCATATCGCGCACTTTCGTGTACCATTTTATTAAGAAATGCGACCTCCCCACCTGGGTACCAAAGTTCTGTATTTTGTCCCCCAAAATTTAAAGGACTCGTCCCGGCTCCAGCTTTTCCCTTAGAAAGATTACGAACTTTGCGATCATTGCTTTCTTTTGCATGACTAACCGACTTATGAAATGGAGGGTTACAAAGCGAACAATCAAATTTGTGCTTGGACTGAATTACATGCTTAAAAATAAAATTACGATCTGGTTGTTTCTTCACCTGGATAAAATTTACCAGATTTGGATTTGCTGTAACAATCAGACTGGCTGTTTTATAAGCTTGCACATCCACTTCGCTCGCTAAAAATTTCCATCCATAAATTTGCGAACCGAGTATGGGATAAATACAATTCGCTCCAGAGCCAATATCTAGAGCTCTAATATTCTTATCTTGGCAAACTTTTTCGCCATCCGGATGTCCTAAAAGGTCGGCTAAATGATGTATATAATCAGACCTTCCCGGAATAGGAGGACATAAATATTCATTGGGGATTGCCCATTTATCAACACCGTAATGCTCAGCCAACAATGCTTGGTTTAAATAACGGACCGCTGTTGAGTTGGTAAAATCAATTGTGGACTCTCCTTGTGGGTTCTTTTTGATATATGGCAGAAGTTCTGGTGTTCTAATTTTTAATCGGTCTATGTCATACCGATCTTTGTGCAAATTTCTTTTATGCAATCCCATATTCACAAACTACAGTTATCCACCAGAACCGCAAGACAACTCCCAAAAATGAATCCTTCCAATAAATCCTAATCTATTAGGTCTAACTGAATAACTCTGGGTCCATGAACTATAGAAAAGATCAGAATCCATCAGAATTTCTTAAGATTTTCAAAACTATTTCGTCCAAAACAATCTTTCTACATTTGAATTCATCAATTCATCAGAAAGATTTATAGGATAAAAATCTGAAGTGTTTAAAATAAATTAAAGATTCAAGCTCGAAGAATGGTCCCGATGCCCTATGATCATCAACTTATGAGCTTTGATCATTTCCGAACCAATAAAAAACCCTTTTATCCGATTCAAGATGCATTGCGAGACTATTTAGCAAATAACAGTCGCCAGCTAAAACTACCCGTAACCTATAATGAGCTTATGGATTATTTTGAATGTGCTCCACTCATAGATGCAGAGGGAAAAGATACTCTGTGGGCTACAGTTGTTTATCCCTCAGAAGTAATGATTGGAATGTCTCAAGCCTTAACAAAAATATATGTCATGCTCAAGGCAGGAGGGGAGACTTCTATTATGAACCACCTTTTCGTAGATCGCATTGACTTCTGCACCTTCGGAAATTCAAAACCTTTTCGGGTACGAATTGTGAATTCGCTGAATGACAACCAAGACTATTACTATATAAAAAAAGCAGATGCATCTCGAGTTTTTGGACTGGAATTAGAACACCTTTTAGCACCCAACCGTATTCACTATTTAATTTCAGGAGATACTCTTATTGAGGAGCATGTGGTTGGAATTCCGGGTGATGTGTTTATAGAAACTTGGATGAAAAACTCTGCGATGGTGAAACCCATTCGCCTCGCGAAAGAAATGGTAAAATTCAATGAGCGTTGTTTTGCTCGCCTTCTTGGGGATATGCGATCCTACAATTTTGTGGTAGATATTACCCATGACTTCGAAGAAGCTCAGATCCGAATACGAGCAATGGACTTTGACCAACAATCTTACAGTGGTCGACTCAATTTTTACCGACCCCAATTTTTTAAAGATAACAATGAAATCGTGTTGTTTTGCCTAGAGCACATCAATCGTGCCACAGCGCACCAATATCAAGTGGAAGAGCGCACGCTTCTTTCTCGAAGGGTAGATCAAGCCGGCAACAGACTCAGCCTCCTATTAGACTTGATGGGAAAAAACCCTAACTCCACAGTTGAAAAAGTAAAAGAACTCAGCAAATCTTTAGCAGATCTTCATAGCAATGAGAATTTTCTGTATTGCACACACATGGGAGAAATAGTCAGTGAAAACCTTAAAACTATCTGTAGCAACAACCGCACTCTCGACAGTAATAAAAAAAATGCATTTGAACTCAAGTAAAGATTCATTTTTACCCAATTGGTTAGATTCCTATCCATAAACTCCTATTTTCCAAACAGTCCTTTAACACCCTCAAGAACGTCCACCACAGAATTTTCACCATCGAGAATAAGCTCACTCCCAAGATTAAGGATTTGAGAAGGATTGCTGACTGCTGTTTTCACAACATTTCTCAGCACGCTCCCTAAGATTTCAGCGATTGCATCTTTTGCAGAGATGCCACCCTCTGTTCCGATGTTTTCAATGACAAGATTAGGCATCGGTAATTCAGCACTAGCTCCTAAATTTAACTGAACAGAACCGTTTTTTATAGAACATGCATCTACTCGAAATTTCAAATCGCTTTGATTAGAAGAATCCTCACCTGAAATTGAGCTTGCCTCCCTATTACCCTGAGATTTTAAACGTTCTAAAAGGATTCCCAAATTGCTACCCTGAATATTTCTCTCAAAAATGAATTTGGGGGTTTCCACTTGAATAGATTCTATATGAACAATGCCTGAAAATAGAGACATTATAGATAAGTCTAATTCGACAAAATTCACCGAAAACAGATTGTCAGTTTTAAAACCCTCAGGATTTCCAATCACAAGTCTCTCGATAGATCCACGACCATCAAGCAAAGAAATATCAACAGTATCAATGTTCAATGGAACTCCTAAAATATCAGGAGCCACAGTCTCTAAACCCGTTTTGATCGACTTATTCAATAGACCTCCACCTACTAAATATAAAGAGAATGCAAAGGCGATAAAACCTACAACAATGACTTTTAGGAATCGTTTCATATCGTCCAGAATGACATTCTGTAAAAGATAGACAAATCCTATTTTAATTTTCAACAAAACCAGCATTCAAACCAAAGAAGCTCATTTCTAATTCAAAGAGAATCTAAAATCCGTTTACCGATTGCCAAAAAAAACTTATACAATCCAAAAAAAAGCACCTTTTTTCAAAGGTGCTTAAAATGGTATCCCGTAGGGGATTCGAACCCCTGTCGCCTGGATGAAAACCAGGTGTCCTAGGCCGGGCTAGACGAACGGGACATGTAGCGAACTAAGGGTAAATTAGAACATTTCCAGCCCCTCAGATCAAGCTTTTTTATTATATTTTTTATCCTTTTCTAAAACTCGATCCAATTTTGGTTTTTAAACCTTTGCGAAAGCGAGAGTTGAACTCAGGTTTTCCATTCTGGGTCGCAAATTTGAGGAATTCGCTAAATACAACCAAGAATCATTCACCCATTCTAAACTTTATATTTGCTCGTAGCTCTATCCTCTTCAATATTAGAGGACTCGCTTTATAAATTCGCCGGCAATGTCTAATAAAATCGGATAGACAGATTTACCACCCATTTTTCCAATTCCATATTTCTCTTTCACCGTTTTAGGCTCTTGTCTATGAAATAGCATCGTTGTTTTTAATGTATCCACAAGAGGGTAAGAAGATTGAAAAACAGGGCCCGATGATAAGCCAGATCCAGAAAACATTCTTCTAAATCGATCCGACAAGTCTCTCTTAACCTTGTTATGAAGAGAAGAAGTCTCATCATACTGATTCAAAATGAGCCCCAGACATTTCAAATTGGATTGAGATGATTTGGCTAGTTTGGAAATACTTTCTACCCAATCAGCCAAAAAGTATGTCCCAATGTTGTCCGGTCTAGTTATAAAACAAAAATAATCACTCGCCAATAAAGCTTCCTCTAAGAAACTCCCCTTTTGATTCGGAGTATCAATCAGGATGTAATCATACTGATTTTTAATTTTCTGAATCAATTGGACCAATGAACCATGGATTTGCTCCGAGGTGCATTGCTCGATCATTTTCTCCAATCCAATCCCTGAGACTATCAAATCCAAAGTAGCAATATAAAGATTGGAAACCCTTCGTTGGATTGAAGCATTCAAATCAAAATAATCACTTCCTTCAGAATAATCCCGATACAATCGAGTTAAAGTGGCTCCTTCAGATTCCAGTCTCTCGACTCTAAAATCACCAATCAGTGATAAACTGACATCTGCATTAAAATTTGCATCTATTACCAAAACTCTTTTACCTGATTCAAAAGCCAAAACTTCTGCTAATTGAACCAGCGTTGAACTTTTCCCCACTCCAGATTTACAATTTACAAAACTTATGACTTTTGATTTCCGAATTGAATTGGATTCCTGCTGAATAGAGGGAACCCTTTTTGGTAAATTATAAACAGAGGCATTTTCTGAAGATCTTATGATTCCATCAGCGGTGATTGCCTTGTGAACTTGTATCTTTCTCTGAACAGATTCGTTGTCCAAGATTCCGGGAACTTCCGTCTGTTGGTTAGGATTTGCAACCGCATCCAACAAATTCCTTGCTTTTTTCATTCGATCCTTCTCAGAATCTGCGAGCAAATCCTGAAGCAAGGGGCGAACTAGATTCAAAACCCGACCCTTATTAAAACCTTGCGAAATATATAAATTCTCAATTTTAGGACGAATCCGATCCGAACTCCCCTCAAGAGAAAGACGTTCTAAACATTTTCGAAAACGATATACTGATTTAAGCAAAGCACCGTCCAAATTTCTCAACAACTCCTCTGTTTTAAAGATCTCGGCATACTTTTCATAAGACAACCCAAGAGTTTTAGCAATTTCCACATGAATATTCATAGATCTGCCCACGTTAACAGCATGAGATTCATTTTGATAGTTTTTAATGTTAATTTATCTAAATATCGTGTAAATATATACCTATGAAAATTCATATCCAATATTTTGCTATTTTCAGACAGCAACGTGGACTCAGCCAAGAAGATAAAGAGATTTCCGAAAATACCTCAGCAAAAACACTTTATAATGATTTAGCTAAGAAAAATGGATTCAAACTATCTGTAGATTCAATAAGAGTGGCAATCAACGACCATTTTACTTCTATCAATGAAATTCTTAGAGATGGGGATCATATAGTATTTATTCCACCTGTATCAGGGGGCTAATAAAAAAGATGTGAAGCTTTTCAAAACGCAGGATACCCTCCATCGTTTCATTAAAGATCTCAGGATTTCTTTGACAGATAATTGCAATCTTCGTTGCAAGTATTGCATGCCTAAAGAAATTTTTGGGCCCAAATATCCATTTCTAAAAAAAGAAGAATGGCTCCGTTTTTCAGAACTGGATCTATTATTAGAAGAGTTTATCAAATTGGGTGTTGAAAAAGTTCGACTTACTGGAGGAGAACCTCTTTTGCGACCCGGTCTTTCTAAATATATCAATGGTTTGAATCGATACCCTGAGATTAAAGACATTGCCCTAACTACTAACGGTTTACTCCTTTCGAACCAAGCGCAAGAATTAAAAGATGCTGGACTCCATCGCATCACTGTGAGTTTGGATGCCATGGATGATAAATTAGTTGGAGAGATAAATGGCAAGGGATTAGGAACCAAACGAATCCTTGAAGGGATAAAAAAAGCGCAACAAGTAGGCTTGGGAGTAAAGATCAATACGGTTGTTGAAAAAGGAGTGAATGAACAAGAAATATTACCATTATTAGAATATTTCGAACCTCTAGGTATTCCCGTTCGCTTCATTGAATTTATGGATGTCGGGAATCACAACCAATGGAAACTGGATCGAGTATTCAGTGCTGAAGAAATTTTATTAATGGTTCAAAGTCGATACCCAGTCTACCCAATAGATACTAGCGCTACCTTTCAGGTCGCAAGGAAATACCAATATGGGGAAAAGGGAGAAATGGGAATTATTACCTCTGTTACCCAACCATTTTGCCAAAACTGCACCCGCGCTAGAATTTCAGCAGATGGCCAACTTTATACCTGCCTTTTCGCCCAAAAGGGAGTCAATTTAAAACAATTTCTCAGATCCCCCAATTTTTCTCGTGAAGGTCTTCTCGAGCTTTTGATTTCTTGCTGGCAACAAAGAAAAGATAGATATTCAGAAGAAAGGGCGACTCAGTCCAATCAGAAAAAAAAGGTTGAAATGTCTTATATAGGGGGGTGAATTACAGAGAGGAGATCTCTAATTGATTCCTGAGCAATGGAATGGTATCAACAACTCCTAATAATAAGCTCTAATTAGGATTGGAAGGGTTCCAAGGATTTTCAGTTAGAATTCAATTCCAATGAGGAATTTGGATTTAATTCCGTAATCAGCCTTCTCTATGGTATCCAGTTTTATGAATAATCGAAAATGCACGGAAAACTTGTTCATGGAAAATCAACTGGGCCATTTCATGCGTAAAAGTCATTTTTGAAAAAGAAATTTTTTGATCCACTTTTTGCTTCACCCTCTCATCCAGTCCATCCGGGCCTCCAATAATAAAAGTTAAAGTTCCTTGCCAACTGGTTGAAATTTTTTGAGCAAACTGACTCGAGGAATAAGCAATCCCCTCCTCTGTCAATGCCACAATATTCCCCTTAAGCCCTTCAATGGCTTTCAATATACGTCTAGCATCTTTTTCTTTATTCTTAGCATCTTTGAGTTCAATGATTTCAAACGGAATATAACGGGCAATTTTTTTGTCATATCCCTCTACTAAAGAACTTATTTCTTTGTTTTTCAATTTTCCGACTACCACTAATTTTAATCGACTGATCACTTTTAATAATTTACGTAAAAAAACCTGAATCTCAGGTGGATTCAGGTTTCATGAAGGTTTTTTCGTTCTTTAAACTCAGACAGTCAAAGCCACTACTGAATCCGTCAGCTTTAAAGTTGTGGGAACTCCCTCTGGAACTGAAGTTGGAGCCACTTTCCAAAACTTTTGAAGAGATTGATCCCAATTTTTCAAAATATCCTGAGCTTTTGGACTTTTAGTAAGTTCCGCATGATGATGGATTAACTTACTTAGATTTTCGATATCTTCATTTTCATCCAGTCGACTGATCGAAATCATTTCAGGATTGTATTTGCGATCAAAATGATCTGCTTCGTCAAAAATAAAAGCCATACCGCCACTCATCCCGGCACCAAAATTAACCCCTGTTTCTCCGAGACAAACAACCGTGCCCCCTGTCATGTATTCACTCCCATGATCTCCAAGGCCTTCAACAACCGCAGTTCCTCCAGAATTTCGAACTGCAAATCGCTCACCTGCTTGACCGGCTGCAAATAAAACTCCTCCCGTAGCACCATACAAACAAGTATTCCCAATCAAGATGTTTTCACTCCAAACAAACTTATCTTGGTCAGAAGGTCGGATAATTATTTCACCGCCTGCCATACCCTTGCCTACATAATCATTGGCATCTCCAATGAGGCTCATACGAACGCCTTGAACCAAGAAAGTCCCAAAGCTCTGACCAGCGGTTCCTTTAAAGTTTAAGTTAACATATCCCGGCTGCATCCCTTTATTTCCATGCAGATAAGCAATTTCTCCTGAAACACGAGTTCCAACATCTCTATTCGTGCTTTTAACCTTATAAGATCCATTGAAATGGGTTGACTTGTGAGTGATGGTATCGATGGCGTCTTGTAAGATGTCATCATCCAATGAACCCTCATTTCCAAATCGATCGTTCCGCTCTCGGGTGTGAAAACGGTCTTTTTCGAAGGTAGGGTCTGGGTTGTGTAAAAGACCTGAAAGGTTGATCGTTTTAGTTTTTGGATTCAACGGATCATCTATTTGCTTCAAATACTCGGTGCGACCAATAATATCATTCAGTGACTTCACTCCAAGCTTTGCCAAAATCCCACGAACATCCTCAGCGACTGCATTGAAGTAATTAACGATGTTCTCAGGTTTTCCCCTGAATTTAGCTCTTAGGTCTTCCCTCTGCGTTGCTACCCCCACTGGGCATGTGTTCAAGTGGCACACCCTAAACATTGCACAACCAGCAGCAATCAAAGCTGCTGTACCAAAATTAAACTCCTCAGCCCCTAAGATTGCGGCAATTACAATATCACGACCTGTTTTCATGCCGCCATCAGTTCTTAGAACAACTCGATTTCTCAATTCATTCATCATAAGCACTTGATGCGTCTCAGCCAATCCAATCTCCCAAGCGGATCCTGCATGTTTCACCGATGAAATTGGGGAGGCACCCGTTCCGCCATCATGACCGGATACTAAAATAACATCCGCATAAGCCTTAGCGACCCCAGCCGCAATCGTTCCAATACCAGATCCGGAAACCAACTTTACACAAACTTTTGCACGTGGGTTCACCGTCTTTAAATCAAAAATAAGCTGCGCCAAGTCCTCAATTGAATAAATGTCATGATGAGGAGGCGGGGAAATCAGAGTAACTCCTGGAACACTGTAGCGAAGAGTTGCAATCATTTGAGAAACTTTATGACCCGGCAATTGTCCACCCTCTCCAGGCTTTGCTCCCTGAGCTACCTTAATTTCAATTTCCTTAGCATTGGATAGGTACTCAGCAGTGACCCCAAAACGTCCCGATGCAACTTGCTTGATCGCGCTGTTAGCTAAATCACCGTTTTCGTAAGGACGGAAACGGATGGGGTCCTCCCCTCCCTCGCCAGAATTTGACTTCCCTCCAATTCGATTCATTGCAATAGCCAGAGCCTCATGTGCCTCAGGAGAAAGAGCACCCATAGACATGGCTGCTGTTGTAAAACGACAACGAATGTCCTCAATAGCCTCCACTTCACAGAGATCTATTTCTTTTTCAGAGTATTTAAATGCAAGTAAATCTTTAATCGTTACAGGTTGATGGTTGTTGCTGGCCTCTTTAAAGGGTTCAAACTTTGCAATATCACCCCCACTGCGGACAAATTTGTTCATTCCTGAAATCACTTTTGAATTCCAAGCCCTAAATTCAACGTCCCCTTTCTTGGCCACTTTATAAAATCCATCAGAATCCACTTTGGGCTCTTCCACATTGAATGCTTTTTCATGTCTAGCCAAAGACTCCTCTGCTATGTGACGATAACCGATCCCATCGATCGGACTAGCAGTTCCTGGGAAGCAATCATCGATCACAGACTTACTCAAACCAACGGCTTCGAAATTCTGAGCAGAATGATAGCTAAATAAAGTGCTGATTCCCATCTTAGCCATTATTTTAAGAATTCCCTTCTCAATTGCATGTCGATAATTGTTGAATGCATCTTCGGCGGTGAGGCCCTCTTTACACACTCCCTTTTCAACCATGTCACAAGCGAGCTCAAACAAAAAGTAAGGATAAACAACGTTTGCACCAAAACCAAGCAGGCATGCAATTTGATGGACATCTCTGGCTTCTCCAGACTTAGCGATGATATCGCAATCCATTCTCTTGCCCTTACGAACCAATTCTTGATGCACTGCACCTACAGCTAATAACATTGGGATGGGACATCGATTTGCCCCCAAATTCTCATCAGTAATCGTAATAATACGTGCATTGTTTACTTCTTGCTGTTTGACAGCCTCTATCGCTAGGTTTCTTAATGCCTCTTCTAAACCCTCGGGTCCATTTTGAATGGGAAAGGTAGCGTCCAACTCGACTACTTTCCCAAGAAATGATTCCATAGATTGCAATTCATCGTAATCTTTTTTGACAATAATCGGTGTCCTTGAAGTAACGAACTTTTTATCCGTTCCAAATTCTTGAAAAAGACCCAATCTTCCACCCAAATGCATGTGAACTGACATCACTTGTCTTTCACGCAGGGAATCAATCGCAGGATTTGTTACTTGAGCAAAAATTTGTTTAAAATACGTATACAACAATCGAGATTTACGAGACATGACTGCAAGCGGAGTGTCTTCCCCCATAGATCCGATAGCCTCTAAGCCATTTTCCAGCATTGGTTTAACAATGATCTCTTCCTCGTCTTTATCGTATCCAAATGCAATCCGACTTTGAACGATTTTATCATCCGTAAAGCTTGTCTTTTGGAATTCTGGCTCAAGCACTGTGTTTTCGTCTGCAAAACGCAATAGATTTCGATCGCACCAACCTGGGTAATCGTTCTGAGAAGCAAGCTTCTGCTTTACCTCGTCGTCTTTTATAATTTTCTTTTGTTCAAAATCAATCGCCAACATCTTGCCTGGACCAAGTCGACCACTTTCGATGACGGGAGCCTTCCAACTTCGAACTAGTCCCACTTCAGAAGCTAAAATAAAAGTATCGTCTTCATAGACTTTATACCGAGCAGGTCTCAATCCATTGCGATCCAAAGAGGCACCCACAATTTTACCATCTGTAAAAGCAATTGCTGCTGGGCCATCCCATGGCTCCATAACAACCGACTGGTAACGGTGAAAAGCTCTTATATTTTCAGGAATAGTAAAATCATTTTCCCATGCGGAAGGCATCATCATCGAAACCCCTTCAATACAGGATCTTCCTGAAACAGACATCACCTGCAAACTGTTGTCAAAACTAGCAGAGTCCGACATCCCCTCTTGAACCATCGGAGCCAAATCTTTGTATCGATCCCCCCAGACCCCATGATGCTCGGAAAATTCACGAGCCTTCATAGAGTTGCGATTCCCTCGAATCGTATTGATCTCACCATTGTGAGCCATCATTCGGTACGGTTGAGCTTTCTGCCAATCAGGAAAAGTATTGGTCGCAAAGCGCTGATGAAAAATTGCGTATGCAGTGATGTACTCAGGGTTCCGTATATCTAAGAAGAATTTCCTAACCTGTGGAGCATTGAATAATCCTTTGTATGTAATGGTTCTGCATGAAAAACTGCAAATGTAAAAATCTTCCAATTTTTCCAAACCAGCTCTTCTTGTGCAAGCACGCATGGACAAGAAAAGAGCTCGTTCATACTCATCGTCAGACATGTCGGAACCTTTAGCAACCAGTGCCTGAACAATCAGAGGACGACTGAGCTCCGCCTTTTTACCGAGGCAAGAATTGTCAATGGGAACCTCTCTCCAAGCTAAGAAACTAAGACCTTCCGCTTTCACAGCTTCTTCTACAATATGCTTTCCGTGAGCCTGTGCATAGGGGTCGTTGAGTGGGAGGAATAACATTCCAACACCCAAATCAGTATCGTTGTATAAGGATTTACCGTTTTCCTCTAAAAATTTTCTAAAAAGTTGATGAGGTATTTGCGTCAATATACCAGCACCATCTCCAGTGACAGCATCTGCATCAATAGCTCCCCTGTGAGCTAGGTTCTTGAGACCCTCGATTGCTCCTTTAAGGATATTGTGAGATTTTTCGCCTTTAATGTTTGCAATCAAACCAACGCCACAAGCGTCGTGCTCTTGTAAAGGATTGTATAATGGTGATTGTATCATAACTATGTATGTGTTTTGGGTTGGTAATTCCCAATTAAAGATAATTGAAGCGACTGCTCATAAGAGACAGTCGCCTCGACGGTATTCCGAAGATTGGATGAAATAATTTTAGAAAAACCGAACGTTCTTACTATCTTGCCTCATTTTTTCATGTTCCTCATCCGTGCAAGCGCTGTTTGTGGGAACGTCTGTTTCCTCGTTCGATGAAGAAACTAATTGGTTCTTAGTTAAATATTCTTCTACTTCATCGCCACTAACATCCGCAAGCATAACTCCATCAATTTCTACACAAGGGGAAAGAGGTTGGCCTGATTTTTCTACCATCTCTGCATAATTTTCGGGTTTGTTAATGATGTCAATATCCTCGAAATCGAGAGCGTGCTTATTCATTATTGCGCGGACTCCTTGGCTCCATCCGCATGTAGGTTTTAAATATGCTTTGATTTTCATAATACTTAATGTACTTTTTAATTGTCTAACAGATTGTCAAACCTCAATCTTATTATTTCTACAAAAAAGTGCAAACTCTATCTTCTTGAAAGCGATATTAATCAGTCTAAAAGCAGTGAGGTTTTTCTCCGGAGGAGAACATCCTAAAGTGGACTGGATTGCTCCTGCTTGCATCGCATTGTTGTCCATAGCCAGCATAACTTTTATTTATTCCGCTCAGTTGTATTCCGGTGGAAGTCATTGGATGAAACAAGCGGTATGGATTTTTATTGGAACTTGCCTCTACATTGGTATCTCCTCTATCAACTATAAGCTTCTAATGGAAAATGCTCACTTTCTATTTTTAGGAGCGATTTTTTTGCTAATTATGGTTCATTTTTTTGGAGATACTATTTCAGGATCCAAAAGATGGATAGACTTAAAAGTTTTTAAATTTCAGCCCACTGAGGTATCAAAAATTGGAACCCTTATTCTTGGATCCTCAATTCTCGCCCGTTCTGAGATAACAAACCTTAAAGATTCCTGGCGAATTATTGCAAAGGTAGGAATCACATTCTGTGTACCTATATTATTGATTTTTTCTCAACCGGACTTAGGATCAACCCTAATCTTTCCACCTATGATGTTTGCTCTACTATATGTTGCCAAAGTCCCAAAGCGTTTTTTCGCAACGGTTTTTGCTGTATTTACACTACTATTGGTTCTAGTTACAGTTGATTTATTCAAATATCAAAATTACCTAGTGGAGAATGATTTGGCACCCCGTGAAAACAATGGTGGTTATCAGGTTCAATCATGGTTGCCGATGAAAGATTATCAAAGAAACCGTATTTTAGCATTCGTCGCACCCAAGCTTGTAGACCCTAGGGGAATTGGTGTGAGTTGGAATTTAAATCAGTCACTGATTGCTGTTGGATCCGGAGGTTTAACTGGAAAAGGTTTAACAGATGGAACACAAGCAACTCTTGGTTATTTACCCCCTGCAGTTGCCCACAATGACTTTATTTTTCCGGTAATTGCAGAGGAATCTGGATTTATTGGGAGCGTTTTTATTGTCTGTATCTACACGATTCTATTACTCAATTCTATTCGTATTGCTGGTCAAGCAAGGGATCGATTTGGGGTTTTGATCGCTGTTGGAGTCAGTGTCATTTTCATAATTCACATTTTTATAAACATAGGTATGACAATTGGCATAATGCCAATTACAGGATTACCATTGCCCTTCTTAAGTTACGGCGGCTCTTTTGTTCTCAGTTGTTTTATTCTCCAAGGTTTGGTTCAAAGCGTATATCGCTACCGAAGAGACTACTCATAATATTATGACTGATAGACTAACAATTTTTTCCACAAAAGATGCTCCGGTGCAACAAGAAGTCGGCAATCGACTAACAAAAGAGAGATATGCACCATGCAAGATAAAACAGAAGCAGAATCAGAAATAACTGAAACATTTAATGAATACTCTGAGGAGATGCAGACTCCTCCATCTGATAAAATGGCAAAAGTCATTGATAAAAAAAAGCTCAAAAACCAATCGAATAAGAGAGCCAAAAAAAAGCCGCTCTTGCAAAAGATTGTCGCTGTCTTCAAGAAAGAAAAATCAAAGTTTAAAGAATTAATTATCAATTCTGAACCCCTTGAGAAAAGGGTGGCTCTACTGGTAGATGGAGTTCTTGAAAAATTTGAGGTCGAACGAGTGGAGCAACAATCGATGGTTGGAGCGATCTTTAAAGGTAAAATTCAAAACTTAGAACCCGGGTTAAAAGCAGCTTTTGTTGACATTGGACAACCCAAAAATGCTTTTTTGCATTACTGGGATATTTTACCCGCTGCGAATGACAGTGGTATTGAGATTGTTCGAGATAACAAAACCAAAGAGCAACAAAATCGCGACAAAATAACAATCAAAGAAATCCCAAGCCGCTATCCAATAGGAACGGATATAGTGGTTCAAATAACCAAAGCTCAAATAGGAAGTAAAGGCCCTCGCACAACCACTAATATTGCCCTTCCAGGACGATTTTTAGTTCTAATGCCCTATGCTGGCCAATGCGGTATTTCTAGAAAAATAGAAGACCGAAAAGAAAGAAGCCGTCTTAAAAAAATTATCAGTAAATTGACCCTTCCAGAAGGAATGGGTCTGATTGTCAGGACAGCTGGAGAGGGAAAAAGATTGAGATACTTTATTCGTGATTTGCACATGTTGTTGAAAGAGTGGAATCAGATTCAAGAAAATATTCAGCAAACAGAGAAACCTCAAATGGTTTACAGGGAACCGGATATTTTAGGATTAACTGTTAGAGATTTTCTTACTGAAGATATCGATCGCGTCCTTGTGGATGACAAGGGCAGTTACCAAGATGTCATAGACACCGTATCTCAAATATCCACCCGATCTCGTTCCAAAATTGTTCATTTCGACGAAAACATCCCCATTTTTGAACGTTTCAACATTGAGCGTCAAATCCAGCAAACCTTCATGAGAAAAGTTCCCTTGCCATCAGGTGGGGAGATTGTGATTGAAGAAACAGAAGCTTTGGTTGCTATTGATGTAAATACAGGGGGACACAAAGGGGCTGCAAAAGATGCAAAAAACTTTATAGTCAACGCCAATATTGAAGCGGCGCATGAAGCCGCACGTCAAATCCGTTTAAGAAATATGGGCGGACTGATAATTATTGATTTTATTGATATGAAAAACAAGAAGGATAGAAATACAATCCTTCGCATCATGAGAGATGAAATGTCCAAGGACAAAGCAAAGTCCCATGTCCTCCCAATCTCTCAACTTGGCATTCTTCAAATGACTCGGCAACGACACCAGGAATCAAACACAAGCGGTATGTATGATATGTGTCCCTATTGCTATGGCAGTGGTAGTGTGAAATCAGCTCGAACCATCAGTGTTGAGATTCAGAGAAAACTAGTCAGTGTTTGCAGGCATCACATTGCAAAAGACAGAAGCAAAAGTGAATTGTATGTTAAAGTCCTCCTTCACCCTGTAGTTTTAGAAAGACTGCGCAAAGAAGACGAAGCCCTTCTTCTTGAAATAGAAGAAACCTACAATGTTCAGATGTCTTTCCGTTCCGATCCTAACTACCACGTAGAAAACTTTAAAATCATCGACTTTCATACTGGAAAGGAGATTGTTTGATTTAAAAGCTTTTGAGAGGTCTTATTTAGATATTCTTTCCCCTCGATGAAAGCATTTAGAAATAGCAATCAAACAAATTACTTTTGAGTTAAAAGGCGTTCGGATACACTCTAATTTAAGGTAAGAATGCGCTTACTCCAAAATAGAGCTTTCTGCTTGAAGATCTATTGATTTAGATCGTCGGTAAATTGAGTATTACAATTCTTTCAATTTCCACATTTTCATATGGATTCAAGAAAAAGACATTAGAGCGATATGAGTTATTAAACCCTGAAAAGAGACCTTTTGGTTCCGCAAAGGTTTTCTCCTATCATGGCAGCCGAATCTTTGAAGCTTGATATCAAGGTTCTAGTGAAGAATTCAAGTTCAATCCTCCTTCATTTTAATTCTCTTTTTCGAGTTTTTCTTATGATTTAAAATTAAGACAAGGAACTTGACATCAAAGTGCTAATTGCCTACTTTCTAAATCTTATCCACAAGACAAACGGATGGTTGGCAGAGTGGACGAATGCGGCGGTCTTGAAAACCGTTGAGCCAGAGATGGTTCCGGGGGTTCGAATCCCTCACCATCCGCCACTTCCCTGAAAAAATTAGTTTATAAATACAAAGGCGCCATTCTTCGCCAGTAATAGCCGCTGTGGGCCCGATGGTCCCAAAAATGTAAGTCATGAGAAATTCCTTTCTGGTTTAGGATCGAGCTTAAATACTCGTTATTTCCTTTGAAAGGGTCTTCATTCCCGATTACGAATACAATATCCATTTCTCGTAAATGTTGAAGACGTTTCTTACAGTCTAAATTGGACAGAAAATGCGTCGGCATATTGTAGTAGACATTCTCATTATAAAATCCCCCCAAAAGATCCCCAAAAACTTCAACGCCCTCAGTGAGGTCATATCGTCCTGAAAAAGCGGCTAACTTCTTAAATAAATGAGGGTGACGAAAAGCAATATTAGCGGCTAAAAATGCACCGAAACTGCAGCCATGGGCAAGGACACAATCATGGTCATTTTTTTCATTCATGAATGGAAAAACTTCATTCAAAATATATTCTTCGTACTGCCAATGTCGGTGCATTCTTCCTTCAGGCTCAGCCCACCAACAATAAAAAGTTTCACCTGCTCTGTAATCTAAGCAATAGAGTTGCATTTGCCCCGCTTCAATTTTCATTCTTAGAACTTCTGGCATTCTCATGTTCTCGTATTCTTGAAAGTCTCCATCTCTAGTTGGAAACACCAAAACTTTTGCTCCTGCGTGTCCAAAAACTAATAATTCAACGTCGCGACTTAATCGCCAACTATGCCATTTGTGATATTCTCTATGCATTCTCTAATGATTCAGGTTCCGTATGAATTCTTAATTGCATTTTTGTTACCATTTTTAAAATTCATCTAAAAATGATTAAAAAGACTTCATAAATCTTTAAAGAAATACTCAATATCTTGATGCATCAACTTTCTCTGTCCTGCTTCTCCAAAATATGGATAATGCCCTGCATCTAAAAGAAACTCCTTTTTGTGACAACTCAGTGCATTGTAGATAGAGAATTGCCCAGGAGAAGGAACTGCTGGGTCTACCAATGCCAATCCGCAATGAACAGGTATTTTGATGTACTTAGCCGCTACAGCCGCATCATAATAGCTCAAAGTTTTGTAAATAAGATCTCCCACTTTTTTATAATGATTTTGAATACTTTGACCGCTCCCCGTGCATGGTAAAGCATTCCTAAGAGGGTGATTTCCAAAAGTAGGAACACACAAATGAGCTAACTGTATTCGATTGTCCCAAGGCAAAGCCAAGGCTCCAATTCCTCCTCCAAAACTCTCCCCCAAGTAGCCAATGTGAGATTCTAAATAAGGGAATAATTGCAGGATCGAATGAACACACTGCCAAACATCCTCTACGCATCCCCTCAAAATATAATGGTCTCGATTGTCGATATTATGCAAAACATGCCAATTGGGATCATCGGAAAAAGGCTTCATCCTGCTTTTTCCTAAACCTCTCAAACATGGAAAAATTAAAACCGAATCTTGAAAAGATAAATGATAATCTGGACATTCTCGACCGCCATAACCATGGGTAATAACAAAGGCTCTTTTTGGAACTTTTTTTTCAGGGATCAATGCCCAAGCTTGAATTTTAACTTCATTGGTAGATTGGTAGGACAGATCAAAAACTTTCCAACCCTTATGAGATCCACCCGTGCAACGAAGTTCGGGTAAAGGAGCTGATTTTCTACATTCCTCAAACGCGGCTTGCCAAAACCTAGCAAAATCATCAAAGCAATCGGGTGAGTCTACAGCTCTTAATTTTTCTAAATTATAGCCGTGAGAAACTTCAAAGCCAAATTCATCCAAAGAAATATTCATGAATCCAACTTACCCAATGCAAGATTTCATTCAAAGCCAAAAATATGTAAATATTTGAAAAACTTTCTTAGCTTTAAAAACTAAGAAAGTGCTTGTCGTTCTGAGATCAGACTTCATAGCAAAACAGTCGATTTTCTGAATAGTAATTGCTTAGGAGTTCTTTGCAATAAGCATGCATTTCCATTTCAATGCTCTTTTCGTAAGAAACATTTTTACCATCCGAATGCAAGGGTCCAGAAATTAGTGGATCTTTTGGGTAGAGTTCTTGAATCCGATGAAACATAGCTTTGGGAAAACGCATGGGCCCCATGGTAACGGAGTGGATAGATTCCTCGGGAATTTCTTTCGATAATTGGTCCAGCAATAAAGAATAATTTTCTTTCCAATTTTCATGGTAAATTAAGGGATCCAGCCTTAAACCAATGCGCCATCCTGCATGGGCTAATTTCTTGGCTGATTGGATTCTACGTAATGTGGAAGCTGATTTGTGCTCTACTTCTTTAGCGATTGGCTCCGGACTCATTGTAAAAGCTATAATTGCATTAGGAAGTGGAGGAACAGAGAGCAAAGGTCGAATATTTGAACTTTTGGTTCTGAGCTCCAACATTGCATTTTTATTTTCTCTAAAAAATGGAAAATAGTGGATTGTAAATTGTGTGATTTTTTCTAATGCCAAAGAGTCGCAATCATAGCCAGAGAAAAAATAGACAGGTTCCTCAGAATTTGCTGATTCTTGATCAAGAACACTTTGTAAACCCTTTTTGAAATCTTCATCATTGACGAAAAATACATAATTTGCCGAACGAAACATTCCTTGTAAAAAACAGTATCGACAATCGTACAAACAATTCAGCATATGGGAAAAATAATAATTCTTTGAACCCCCAATTGTGTAATTAGAAGGGGTAGGTAATACAGTCTCATTTTGTTTCTCTGCCAGTATTAAAGCGGATTTCTTTTTCTGAAGTCTAAAATTCTGATTGGACCGATTGAAAACTTCTCCATATCGACCGATCGATACAATCGATGCCTTGGGGAACTGATTGCAAACTCTCAGAGTAGTTGGATGTTCACGAACCGAATCTTCAATGTAAATTTGCTCGATCATTTCATTCTAAGGTGAAAATTTTGAAGGCATTGGAAAATCAAGCTTAGCAGTCAATTTTTGCAACCATTGCTTGCTATTTACAGGATTCCCAAGCTTATCCAAAGGGTCCGAATGAGGAAAGTAAGTATCCCATCGTTTGAGTAATTTGGAAAGTTGGAATTGTTGGGTCTTTGAAAAATGAGCCTTCTTTAAAATTATATCATAAGCAGGATGTTCTGTGGAGAGATCCAACTCATTTCGAGAAAGATTTCCTAGTTCTTTAAAAAGAGGCATAAGGATCGAAATATTTTTTTCAACAATCATAGGGATTTCACTTTTATTAAGATCCCGCCAACTATTTTGAGGATTGTCGGAAACCACTTTAAAAGCGTGACACAACTCCGGTATTCCAAACTTAGAAATTGCAGAAAAAAATCCTGCACTCTCCATATCATAGCCGCCTGCTAATTTATAATCCGTTTCCGGCTTTGAAACACAATAAAGCGAAGACTGAATCAAACTATCTTTCAAAACCATCGGAGGAAACCAAGTTTCATTGGAAAATGAACTCACACACTTGTTTGCCTTAAAAATTTGCCCAAACTCTAAGTTAGAATGTCCTGCTATTCCAATATTTATAATCGATGTTGACGGGCGAACTAAAGTCTTTCCAAATGCCCAAGCGATCATTTGAGCCATTCTAAAAGCCCCTAAACCAGAAATCAATACAGTATAATGAATGCCCTCATCCTCCCCAATAAAAGTGGGATATTCTCGAAACACGGTTTCTTGCTTCAATCCTAAATTATGGATAAAAGTTTCTGCCTCCAACATGAAAGCAGTTACAATGCATATATCTCCTTGATTCACTCTCTTAAAAAATTCTTAATAGGTTTTAAATTTTTATTCACCCTACACAAATACTAAACAGTAATTAAAGCAGAAAAGCTATGGCAAAAAAAGCAGACCTCGATCTTGTAAAACTTATATTAAAGCGAAACAACTTAGAAACGGTTAAAATCGCTCAAATCCTCGAGGAATTGAATTCAGAACTAGATGCACAGCAGGATGAAGAGAAACCAAAACCTGTCAAAAAACAGTTTATTACCCTCGTTTCAGACCCAGAGGGTGTGATTGATGGAAAAGATTTAACTGGTTGGGTCGTTCAAATCCCAGAAGATGACAATCCTGCCACAGCAAAAGAGAAACTATTCAAAGCATCGTATGATTTTAATGCATCCCCTAAGGGTTCAAGATATCCAGTAGAAAGTGTTGGTGAAGCTTGTGAAAGCCTCCCAGCTAAAATTGCTAAAGAGCACAATATTTGGATAAAAACCAAACATCCTGTGTTGATGGTTACCACCAACAACAAGATCCCCATGGATCATTCAGAAAACAGTGCCCAAGGGATTATTACGATCGAAGAGGATCTCGAAGACGAATGATTCTCGCAATCGAGAGTTCCTGTGACGAATCCGCCATAGCATTGCTAGATCCAAAACTCGGTTTTTACGGTGAATGGATTCATTCTCAAATCGAATTACACAGTGAATATGGAGGAGTGGTTCCTGATCTAGCAACCCGAGAACACTTGACTCATTTCCCTAACCTACTTAGAGCTGTCAAAAAAAAATTGGCGAATTTAATACCGTCTGCCATAGCAGTCACTCAAGGTCCAGGTCTAGCTGGCTGTCTTGCAATGGGAATTTCTACTGCAAAATCATTAGCTAGCTACTATAAAATACCGCTCATTCCCATCAATCATCTTCAAGCGCATGCGTTTTCTCCTTTTATATTCTGTTTTGAAAAAAATCCTCCCCATTTTAAAGACAGCTTTTCCAACTATTTTCCTCACCTGGGTTTAGTGATTTCAGGTGGAAACACACTGCTTTTTGAAATTACCAAAAACCTTCAAATTACAATCTTAGCTGAGACCGTAGATGACGCTGCCGGTGAAGCGATCGACAAAGGAGCAAAATTACTAGGTCTCCCTTATCCCGGAGGCCCTCAAATGGAAAAACTCAGCCTAGACGGAAACCCCCGTGAGTATTCTTTTCCAAGAGCCTTTTCCTCCCCGCAGGATATGAAATTTAGCTTCTCAGGTCTCAAAACTAGTTTAAGGTATTTGATAGAAAAAATGGATGACGATCAATTAAACTCCTCCATAAACTCTATTTGTGCCAGTTACCAAAAAGCTGTTGTAGATCAAATTATTCGAAAAACCAAACAAGTTTTAATAACTAAAAATTACTCTAGTATCGGACTTTCAGGAGGCGTAGCTAATAATACCCTTTTGAGAGAGTCCCTAACAAATCTTGGAAAAAATTCCAGAACGCCTGTTTATTTAGCAAAGAAATCTCACACTGGAGACAATGCTGGTATGATCGCCTTTGCCGCTTATTTAGCAAATTTAAAAAAAGGGTGTGAATTAAAAAACTCAGAGACTATGGAAATTAGCTTCAAACCAAATTGGCGATTGAGCTAAAGACAGTCATTCAAAACTCAATTTAAAGATTTGCCAAAAATTAGATCCCTTTTTAATTAAGTTGCTGAGATTTTCTATCATCTGTTATACTGACGATAAAATGTAAAGTGAGTGAGTGGATAGTTCATTTATAACAACTTATGAATATGATATTTTGAATTTGGTTAAAAAAGTAATTTTCTAGCTTTTTAAGTCCAAAAAAACTTTACACTTTTTACAGTAATCGATTAAATATTCCAACATAAAGTGACGTTTTTTTTAGCTAATTTTTGTTTTTGTCTTAAGGATACATTAATAGTGGATTACTTTAGGTAAAAAATGTAAGTGAGTGAGTGAATGAAGGAATATTTAGCTTATTAATAATAATTTAGGAAAATAAAATCGCTTACAATAAATAATTACACTTTTTTTTGGAAAAATTGATAAAAAATAGTAAAAAAGCTTACTTAAAAACTTACATTTTTTTAAAAAAAACGTTTTACATTTAAAAAATGAAAGGTTTTTACTTATTTATTTTATTTTCGTCATGTCAGAAGCTCAATTAAATGATCTTCTGACTTATTGAAGTGATCTATCCAGATTGATGTATCAACTATTATCACGATTTCTTCTTATATGCTTTGCTTTAGGATCACTCCCCCCTGCATTTACTAAGTTCTGGATAGCTTTTCTTTTTATTAATTCTTTTAAGCCCAGATGTATTACTTCTGTTTTAGTAGATACACCAGTAGCACTCATAGCTTTGTTTAAAAGTTCATCTTCTAAGTTAAGTGTCATTCTCATATGCATATAATTTACAATCCAATTAAATATTCTAACATAAATTGACGTTTTTTTTAGCTAATTTTTGTTTTTGCCTTAAGGATACATTAATAGCTTAAAAATATAAAGAGTGTAAGAAGAAGGGCTGTCTGCCCTCTTGAGCAGAGCTCAATTCACCCGAGGGGTAAGGAGTATTAAATGGATTTATTACTAGCCAAAAAAGAAGAAAGACCAATCAGCCTTTTATCGGAGGCAATCTTTGTAATGGCGCTTTTAGCTGCATTCTCATCCCCAATTAGAACCACCTTATGCACAGCTCGCGTTACTGCAGTATAGAGTAGTGTCAGATCCAATAAAATATTGTTTCGGACTGGAACAATCACGTTATTGAACTGACTTCCCTGACTCTTGTGGATTGTTATTGCGTAGGCTAATTGCAAGTCCTCTAGATCATCCGCATCCAGATCTATTGTTCCAGTGTCAAATTCTACTTCACACACATAATCTCCTATTGATTTGGACTTTCTGGTAGATTTTATGACACCGATAGATCCATTCCGAAGGCCTCTATTGTAATCGTTCCGGGTGAACATAACAGGGTCATTTACCTTAAAACCACTAGTACTATTGAGGAACTCTATTTCCCCGTATTCCTCATCCATGTACGTTATGAACTTTTCTGGGTTCGTGCTCTGACAGAGTTTATTAATCTGGTTGCAACCCCCATGGCCTCCTCTAGTAGCAGATATGATTTGTGTATTTGAGGGCCCTAAAAATTGTAAAACCTCTATGGATTTAGAGCTAAGATCAAATGGATCGCAAGGGATAAAAGACACTCCACTACTTAGATCACTGCTCAGTGTTGGCCAATTTCCATTTCTGATACTGGAGGCAACCAGCGGAATACCTGACTCGTCTGATTGTCGTTTTACCACTTTAAGTCTTGTTTGCGGGATTCTGGGATTATTAACAAGTGCATGTAGGACTAGGCCTGGTCCTACTGGAGGAAGTTGGTAATCATCTCCAACTAGCACAACATTACAATTTTCGGGTAGTTTTGTTATTACCCGGAAAAACGACAACACATCAGTCATGCTTGCCTCGTCGATTACGATCCACACGCCTTTTGGCAGTTCCTCTGGTTTTATATCCCTCAAGAACGAAGCGATAGTAAGACTCTTCTTACCACTTGCCTGAGTCATTCTAAGAGCGGCCTTGCCGCTCAAGGCTAATTGATGGATTGTTGCATCCGGATTAGAAGATTGAATCACATTATATAAGCATTTAAGCACTGTTGTTTTTCCCGTGCCAGCACCGCCAATAATCAGTGAGAAAGAGTTGTTTGCTGATGTGATAACAGCGTTTGCTTGCTCGGCAGTAAGTAGATAACCTTCCTCTTTTTGAAAGCTGGAAAGGACTCTTGAAAAATTGTTTTTTGCTGGTTTCAGGGATTTGGATTTACTGGAAATGAATTGAGCGATTTTCTTTTCAATTTCCCAGATTCCAGCAGCCAGATAAAGATCGTCTTTTATATAATATAGGCCTTCCCTGGCACCAAGGTTCAGGGCCTTATCCACAAGCTCTGATGGTTCCATCGCTTGTAAAACGGATCCGTTTGGATCCGAACTACGATTGATCTTTGAGGAACTAAACAAGGAGTATAAATGCTTTTTCAGCTCGTTCGCAGATTGTGCAGTTGAGCCATTCTTAAAAGCTTTGTAGAGAGATTCTTGGACGGCTCCTGTCAACCTTCTTGGGTCTGATTCTTGAATGCCGAACTTTTTCGTTGCGAGTTGATCCACGATTTTCCACTTGGAGCAAAAGCTCAGTAAACGATACGGATTGTCTTCGATGAACAGTTGCGTTCTATTCCCATAGAACTTAGATACCTTTTGAGCTACAGACAATTCAACGCCTTCCTGATCAAGCCACTGGAGTGTTCTCAGAAGTTTGTTTTTGGCGAAAACATCGCAGAGCAAATTGGCTGATTTTGGAGATATAATGTGTGTCAATAAGTCTATTTGATTGCCTTCAATAATAGTTACTAAATCATCTCCAAATTGCTCGTGTAGCTTTCTGGCCTTTACATATCCGATTCCTTCGATTTGTTTATTTTCCGAAATGAAATGAATAATATTATCTCCCGAGGGGAGGATCATTTCTGCTTTTTGCGCCT